>JAUVUO010000110.1 GCA_030601015.1 Candidatus Omnitrophota bacterium
AGTTATTTGCTGAATTAATATCAAAAATTTGGAAATCTACGGGCATGGCTTATAAATATATTCCATTTAATGTGATTCAATCAGGAGGGGGTAATGTAGTTTTAACAGATTTTTATAAAACATTATCCTATGTAACCCCTTTTGAGTTTCTTTATGAATATCAATATTTTATTGATAGATTTCCTGAAGAATTTTTTGAGGGTATTTCTTTAGGTTTGATGTATGGAGAAGAGACCAACGGGTTTTTAATCCAGTTTTTTCAAGATGCCCAATATGATGATGCTAAAAATCAAAGTAGTTATATTAATGAAATACGTGAAGTTTTGAATAAAATGGAAAAAGGAAAAAACGAGTTGACAACTTTTCCTTTTTCTAGACAGGAGATAAGTGATGGAGGAAAAAATGTTTTATTGAAAAATGCATTAGATGAAGATAAAACGATTGTTATTATGGATAGGGAATACGCTATTACTTCTTCTTTAAGTCCTGCAAATCGCATTGCTTCTTTTTATATAGGCCCGTGTGTTGGTTTAACCTTATATGATAAGACTTTAAAAATTGGGCTAATGGCTCATTATGATGAAGCCATAGATTTAGACTTTTCATTGAGAAAAATTTTAAATGATATGGATATTTTGGGATTTAATCCTCAGGTAGTTGAGGTGTCTATGTTTGGAGGTGATAAAGGATATACTGATTATATTGTAGAAGGAATAGAATATTGTTTATTGAAGAAAGGTATTGTAGTCAGAGATATGAATAAAGATGTTTATGGAAACCATAGGGTTAGGCATATTCTTCTAGATACGAGAACTGGGGACGTGTTTAACTTAGAAAGGGGGATCTCTTTTAATAATCGGGATTTTATTAAATTAATTGAATTGCATAATGATTTTAAAATAAAATCCAGTGAGGATAAAAGAGGCATAATTGTTAGAAATAATATTCCTTTTCGAAGTAGAGATCTATCTTTAATTTCAGAAGATAACAATGAAGATGGAGGCAGCAGTTGGGGAAGACATGATTTTTATGCGATGGAGTCTTTAAGTCAAGATAAGTTATGGCAAGAACTAAAAAAAATACTTAAACACTCGACTGTTGAAAATAAGTTAAAAAATAAAAAAGGTTCTCAGTTGTTATCAAAATGTATAGTTTGGAGAAATGGTATTTGGGATGATTTAAGAACAAGCAGCATTATAGACAGCGTTAAGTCTAACTATTATAATTTTAAAATAGCTTCAAAGGTGAAGTTGCCGATAATAAGACATGCCTGGATAGAGGTTAAGTTAAAAGGCGATGGCCAGTGGTATGTTTTGGATAGAACAATTGGGCAATTCATTGATGAGAAAGTTATTAAAGCTATCGGAGGAGTGGAAAGGAATAGCAACTTTAATCAGGGATTTATTGAAAAGTTTGGGATTGAAACAGAGCAGGATTTTTTAATGGTGTTTAAATCGTTTGATAATAATAAAGGATTTTACGGTTTAAAAGAAGATTATCCTTTTCGGGGAGAAATAGAATTTGATAATAGAGACGATTCGGTAAATACGGTTAGTTTGTATGGAGATTTTTTTCCATGAAAAGGGGAGAAAAGGGGTCAAGTCTGTAATCTTGACATTACACTTATTTAATCTATAACAAACTTAAATTTAATGGGATTTTTATTAAATAGTTGATAAAATAAAGATTTTATGATTAGAACAATTTAAGTCGAATTAGGTCACGGACATTACAATAAACTTGTAAATTTTTCAACTCGCAAACTCACTAACACTTATACTTATTTATTAATATTTTAAAATAGCACTTTAATTATTTTTAATAAGTAATAAAATAAAAATAAATTATATTTGATAATAAAAAAAGGTAGAGTCAAAAGTTTTATGAAAGATTGGATGAAAACATGAAAGAATTCACCACAGAGCTCACAGAGGACACAGAGTGAAGAGCAATGAATTAATGAAAAAAGTTATCATAGAGGTTCATAAAGTCCAGCTTCTAACCTATATGAAATTAGCCAAAATAAAAGTCGATTTGCTTATTAACTGTAATGTAAAATTATTGAAAAATGGAATAGAATGATTTATGGTTTAGTTTTTCTCTGTGCCCTCTGTGGTGAATGTTTTATTTGTTTGTATTTTTAGGGGGGAGGGAATAAAATTTCGATAAACCCTAAAAATATAGGGGGTTATATAAAAACACAGAAGATATTTTTGATAATACGTAAAATATGTGCAGGAGGTAAATATGAATAAACTATACGTATTTTTAATTGCGAGTTTTTTATTTTTAAATGGTTGCGCTGCAACCACAATGTATAGAGGGGTATTTAAAGAAGATTCTTTTAGCCATATAAAAGAATTTAATGTGGATAAGGAGATCCTTTTTATTTCTTTAATTGAAGTCTTATGTTTAAGACAGTTTACAATTATTTCAGATGATGAGGAAAAAGGGGTTGTTTTAGCGAAAAGAGTGTTTTTGAAGGATAAGACAAATTATAATTTGAATATTCAAGGTAAAATAATACGTGAAAATGAAAATAAGTATATGCTTTCAATCAATACTGTTGAAGCGGTCGAAACGGTTAAAGGGATGAAGAGAGTATTAAAAAGAGAAAAATTAATTAATGATAAAAAATTTTATGAGAAGTTTTTTTCTGAAATAGAAAACAGTATAAAAAAACGTACTAAGTAACTCAGTGGTTTACCTTGATACAAATTTTTTTATTAAATTTATGAATGTAATTTTTTATGTAAAAATGGCTTTAAACTATTTGAAATTTATTTTCTATTGAGAGTTTTTTTGTATAAATAAACAAGGATTGGCCGATTAATTAGAGTAAAGACATATTTTTTGAATAATGTTTTTTAAATTAGGTGAGAATCATTCAAATATGAGGATTGCTATTAGAGAAAAAGTCCCAGGGTATACTTTAGTAAACACTATTTTTTTAGTAGAAGACCTTATTGAAAATATGGATATTCGTTTTGGTGTAAATAATGTATTTGACAAGAAATACTACTTACCTAGCACTGGTGATTCTGCAGATTATTTGCGTCCGGGGAGAACGTATTATGTAAGCGTGGGCTATTAATGTATACGAAAGTAAAAAAAATAAAGTAGGATGGCGCTGTTATGTAAATAGCACAAGCTTTTGATTTTAAAGGAATTTTTTTCTCAATTTTATAAGGAATTTCTGCCAATGCCTAATTAAATGGTATAATATTTAGTAAAACTAGAAATAAGTATAATGATAATTATATGGTAATTTATTGTTAAAAAATATTATATTGGGAGGTGATTCATGGTTAGACTAAAAAGTATATTTATCGGCTTTATTGTTTGTTTGTGTTTTATAGTTTTATTGCAGAATACTCAAGTTGTGGAAATACGTTTTATATTTTGGGAGACATCTATGTCGCGGATTATATTATTTCCTCTTCTAATAGCTATAGGTTTTATTATTGGATTTATTATAGCCAAGAGACGGCGGAAAAGAATATAGAGATTAGTAAAAAATATTTTGAAAACAATGTATTTTTTTAAAGACTGATCAGCAACAATAATTAATTTAATTATGTTCAACCCAGCTTTTGTAAATTTTTTGCCTCATATCGGCGGGTTTCTTATTTTATTATTAACAATATTTACTGCGGGGCATGTTGTCATTTTTAAGAGGGATTCCCGAGCCGCGGTTGGTTGGATTGGAATTATTCTAATTATTCCTTTAATTGGATCAATTCTTTATGTGATATTCGGCATAAACAGAATTAAAAGAAAAGCTATTAGAAAACGTAGGAATATTACAAAATTTGGCCGACAAACAACGCCTTTTTTATGTACTATAGAATATTTGAAGGATTTTTTACCGGAACAGCGTACAAATCTTGTACGTTTAGGCAAAGTTTCAAATCAAGTGACGAGACATTCTTTACTTTGTGGTAATAGTATAGTCCCTTTATTATATGGAGATAATGTTTATCCAAAAATTCTTGAAGCTATAAATTGTGCTCAAAGGTCTATTTCTTTAGCAACATATATTTTCAATAATGATATTGTTGGTGATATGTTTATTGATGCTCTTTCTGCAGCTGTTAAACGGGGAGTAGATGTGAGAGTTTTAATTGATGATGTAGGGGCTCATCATACTTTTCCTTCTGTAGTTAAAAAGTTGCGGCTTCAAGGCATAAAAACTAAAGTTTTTATGCCGACAATTGTTCCCTGGTGGATTTCTTCTATAAATTTACGCAACCATAAAAAGATTATTGTTATAGACGGTATAACCGGATTTACCGGCAGCATGAATATACAGGAAGGCAATGTTTTAAAAGATAATCCTAGGGAACCTATTAAAGATTTGCATTTTAAAATTACCGGGCCTATTGTCAGGCAATTACAGAGAACTTTTGTTGAAGACTGGTCTTTTGCTTCCAAAGAAATATTGACAGGTGAAAAGTGGTTTCCTGATATAAAAGAGGAAGGCACTATTATTGCCAGGGCCATAAATGATGGGCCGGACGAAGATTTTATTAAGCAGCTTAAGATTATTCTTGGGGCTTTAGCTTGCGCGGAAGATTCGGTTCGTATTGTGACTCCATATTTTTTGCCGGAATTAGAACTTATTAGCGCAATTAATAGTGCTTTGATGAGAGGGGTAAAGGTTGATGTAGTTCTGCCGGAAAAAAACAATCATAGGATAGTCAGTTGGGCTAGTATGGCTCAATTATGGCAAATGCTTCAATGGGGATGTAAGGTGTGGATGAATCCTCCACCTTTTGATCATAGCAAGTTAATGGTAGTTGATAATGCCTGGAGTCTGATTGGTTCAGCCAATTGGGATCCAAGAAGCCTTCGGCTTAATTTTGAATTTAATGTTGAATCTTATTCTCAAGATTTAGCGAAAGAGTTAAATATTATTATTGATGAAAAGATAAAGAAATCACGTCTTATTACTATTGAGGAAGTTAATAATAGGCCTTTGGCAATAAAGCTTCGAGATGGTTTTTCCCGCCTTTTTACACCGTATTTATAATTTTTAAACTGTTGAAAAGAAAAAAAATCATTATTTCTCTGGGATAAAATGATTTGAAATTATATATCAATTGATATAAGGATATTTTGTTATGTAAGGATAAGTC
>JAUVUO010000096.1 GCA_030601015.1 Candidatus Omnitrophota bacterium
AATAGGTTGCTGCTTTGAAGTTTATAAAGAATTAGGCCCGGCTTTTCCTGAAAAAATATATCATAAGGCATTAATAATGTCTTTGAAGGAAAAAAACTTAAAATATAACATAGAAAAAATGTTTGATGGTTTTTAGGGTAAGAAAAAAATAGGTAATTTTAGATTAGATTTAGTTGTGCAAGATAAGGTTATTGTTGAGTTAAAAGCTTTATCTGGAAATATTCCCGGTATTTTTGAGCATTGATTAGGTATAATCCTGTAAATTAGAATGAAAGATTATACCAGGAGAATTTATGATTGAAAGGTATACACCCCCTGAAATAGGTAAAGTTTGGGAAGAGGACGAGAAATTTCAACGGTTTTTAAGGATAGAAGCTTTGTTATGCGAAGCTTTGGAAAAAGATAAAAAAATACCAAAAGGAGTTAGTAAATCTTTTGATACGGTAAAAATTTCGGTTTCTAAAATAAAAAAGATAGAAGAGAAAACTCATCATGATATCATAGCTTTTTTAAGTCATATTTCTCCACAACTCGGGGATAGCGCTCAATATTTGCATAAAGGATTGACTTCTTCAGACCTTTTAGATACTACTTTAGCCTGGCAAATAAAAGACGCTACCAAAATTATTTTAAAAGATTTGGACGCGGTTATTTCGGAAGTTAAAAAGAAAGCCGTTAAATATAAAGATACTCTTTGTATGGCAAGGACCCATGGGGTTCATGCTGAAATTTATAGTTTTGGTTTAAAGTTTCTTTATTTATATAACGATCTCATAGAAGAAAGAAGATTATTGGCTGATAGTTTAAGTTACGCCGCTTGCGGTAAAATTTCCGGTGCAGTAGGAACTTTTGTTTATTTTGACCCAAAAATAGAAGAATATATTTGTAAAAAAATCGGTATAAATAATGCTAAAATATCAACTCAAGTGGTTTCACGCGAAAGATTTGCTTATTACCTTTCAATTATTTCTTTAATCGGGTCAACTTTGGAAAGATTTGCTACTGAGATTAGACATCTTCACCGTATTGAGGTCGATGAGGTTAAAGAGCCGTTTTATAAGGGGCAAAAGGGTTCAAGTGCTATGCCTCATAAACAAAACCCAATTGTTTGTGAAAGAATTTGCGGTTTAGCCAGAGTTTTAAGGGCTAATATGATTGCGGCTTCTGAAAATATAAATCTTTGGCATGAACGCGATATTTCTAACTCTTCTTGTGAGAGAATAATATTGCCGGATTCTACAATAGGTTTGGATTATATGCTTAAAAAATTTAGAGAAATAATTAAAAATTTAAAAGTTAATCCTAAGAGCATGTTAAAGAACATAGAATTAAATAGAGGGATAGTGTACTCTCAGAAGATGTTAATTAAGCTTATGGATAAAGGTTTATCCAGAATGGAAGCTTATGATATTGTCCAGATAATCGCGTTAAACGTAATAAATCAGGATTCAACTTTTAAAGAAGAATCTTTAAAAGATTTAGAACTTAAGAAGTATTTGGAAACTAAAGAAGTGGAGGAACTATTTGATCCTTACTCTTACCTTGCTAATGTCGATAAAATTTACAAAAGGTTTAATTTGCTTTGATTCTTCAGATAGGCTTTGAAATTTAATTATATAATTGAGATAACCGGGATTTATTAAAAATGATTTGGAGAATAGACGTATTTAATAAAACGAAAGAATCTTGTGAGAAGATTGCCCATGAGATAAAAGATTTAGGGATTACTAAAGATTTCAAAGTTTACTCCAAGAAAGTTTATTTTATTGATGCTGAATTTAATGAAGAACAGCTAAATGAAATTGCGGAGAAACTGCTTATTGACCCTATAATAGAAGATTATTCTTTATCAAAAGGAATTTTTGAACAAGAACCGCAAGCGAACCAGATATTGATTACATATAATCCGGGAGTATGTGATGCTATAGCCTTTTCTTTGGAAAAAGCTATAAAAGATTTAGGCCTTAAGGCTAATGGTGCTAGAACGGCAAAATTTTATGATTTTCAAGGGTTAGATAAAGAAGATATCAATTATCTTGCTTCCAAACTATTATTTAATCCGTTGATTGAGCACATTTTAGATTACGAAAAAGTTAGAGATTTAGATACACTTGATGAGTTTGCAGGCCAGGATTATAAATTTAAATTAATTAATTTAGATATTCTTAATTCCGGGGATAAAGAATTAAAAGAAATATCAGATGACGGATGTTTATCTTTAAATCTTGAAGAAATGAGGATAATTCAGGATTATTTTAAAAAGACCGATAGAAATCCTACTGATTGCGAGTTGGAAACTATAGCAACGCTTTGGTCGGAACACTGCGCTCACAAGACATTTAAGGGTATCATTGAATATGAAGAAAAAGACGAAAATAATAATCTGATTAAGAAAGAAGTAATTGATAACCTTTTAAAAGCAACAGTCGTCAAAGCTACTAAAGATATCGATTCACCTGAATGTGTATCTGTGTTTGATGATAACTCAGGGGTAGTAAAGTTTGATGATAAAAATAATATTTGCTGTAAAGTAGAAACCCATAACCACCCATCAAGCCTTGAACCTTACGGAGGGGCATCAACAGGGATAGGCGGAGTAATAAGAGATATTTTGGGGACAGGATGTGCGGCAAAACCATTCGCGTCTTTAGATGTGTTTTGTTTTTCTCCTTGGAAAATGGATTACAAAGATGTTCCTAAAGGATTATTACACCCTAAAAGAACAATAAAAGGCGTGATTAAAGGAGTTAGAGATTACGGTAATAAAATGGGTATACCTACGGTTGCCGGGGCAGTTATTTTTGATGAACGGTTTTTGGGTAACCCTTTAGTCTATTGCGGAACATTGGGCATTCTTCCTAAAGAAAAGTCGTTTAAAAAATCCAGGCCCGGGGATTTGGTAATTTTATGCGGCGCAAGAACAGGTAGAGACGGTATACATGGAGCAACCTTTTCTTCTAAAGAGTTAGATGAACAGACAGTTGGCCTAACCAGCGCTGTTCAGGTAGGTAACCCTATAGAAGAAAAAAAACTTACAGAGGCTATTTTAAGAGCCAGAGATAAAGATTTGTTTGAATCAATAACCGATTGCGGAGCCGGTGGTATTTCCAGCGCGATTACTGAGTTATCTCAAGAACACGGTGTTGATGTTTATTTAGATAAAGTACCTTTAAAATATAGAGGCTTGACTTATACTGAGATTTGGATATCGGAATCCCAGGAGAGGATGGTTTTTTTTACACAAGAAGATAAATTAGTTGATTTAACTCAGATTTTTGAAGAAGAAGATGTAGAGTTAACAGTAGTGGGTAAAGTAACAGACACAAATAAATTAGTCCTTTACTATGAAGACAACAAAGTTTGTGATATAGTTATGGACTTTATTTTTGAATTACCGAAACTCAAAAAAAATGCGGTTTGGATAGATAAAAAAGAGAAAGATTTTAAATTAGAAAAGATAAGTAGTTATAATGATGATTTAAAAAATATTTTGGCCCGTCCGAATATAGCTCCTAAAGATTGGGTAATAAGAGAGTATGACCATGAAGTTCAAGCCGGTGCGGTAGTTAAACCCATATCGGGGATAGATAATTTTAGTGTGTCGGATGCCTCGGTCGTAAGGCCGGACTTAGAAAGTAATAAGAGTGTGGCCATAGGCGTCGGAATAAATCCTTTTTATTCCGACATTGATTCTTATTGGATGGCAGCTTCAGCTATAGATGAGGCCTTAAGGAACGTTGTTTGCGCGGGCGCGAAATTGGATAAAACATTTATCCTTGATAACTTTTGTTGGGGCTCTCCTCAAGATGAAAAAGTTTTAGGTAATTTAGTTAGAGCTTCAAAAGCTTGTTACGATTTCGCGACATATTTCGGAGTACCTTTTATTTCAGGGAAAGATAGCCTTTATAATGAATATGTAGTTGATGATAAACATATTTCTATACCGGGAACGCTGCTTATCTCCGCGATATCAATACTTTCTGATTGGCAGGGTACTATTACCGGTGATTTTAAAAAACAGGATAATCTTATATACATTATAGGTTTTACAAAACCGGAGTTAGGGTGTTCCGAGTATTTTAGGGCTAAAGGCTTAAAAGAAGGTTTGGTTCCTAAAGTAAATAAAAAAATCGCGAAAGATGTTTTCATGAATTTAAGTAAATCAATAGAAAAAAAACTGGTAGAGTCTTGTCATGATTTATCAGAAGGCGGTTTTGCTGCCGCTGTTTCAGAAATGTGTATCGGCGGAGGATTAGGCGCAATAATATTTTTAGATGAAATCCCTAAAACTGAGGGTATTTTAGATTATGAGATTTTGTTTTCAGAATCGCCTACCCGTTTTATAGTAGAAGTAGATAAAAATAAAAAAGAAGAGTTTGAATCGGAAATGGGAAATGTTTCTTTTGGAATTATCGGCTGTATCTCTGATGATCAAAGATTAGTAGTACAGAATAAAGAAAATAAAGAGATAATAAACTTGGAAATTGAAGAATTAAGAAAATCATGGATAGACACTTTCAAAGAGTTTAGATGATATAGAGTTAACGGGTTAACGAGTTCTCGGGTTTGCGAGTTGTGGAGATAGAAAAAAGAAGAACAATAGAGATTCACCACGAAGGCACGAAGAATACGAAGGAAGAAACACGAAGGTTTTGAAAATCTGTAATACTGCCGCGAGTAAACTCGAGGCAATATTTATAAATTTAACAATTCTGGATAAAACAAATTTTATCCAGGAAATGTCAAACCTATAAATATAGATGCTTGCTCATCTAGTGTCTTACAGATTTTTTGATAAAATAGAAATGTTGAAGGGAAAAGAATTTGGTTTAAATAATATGGTTTTGGATTATTAGCTGAAATTTGTAAAAGTTTTTGGACTATAATTAAATTAATTTGTTCTTTGTAGAAAAAATTTTTATTTTTATTAGAGATGGAATCTCGTTCTTATTGCTGAAAGCATTGCGAAAAAGGAAGATATATAATCATTTTTCGCGATGTTTGCAGAAATAAAAAATTTTAATTTATTAAAAGCGGGAAAATAAATATTTCAGTCCCTTCGTGCAAACAAAGTATTAACTTCGTGTCCTTCGTGGCTTCGTGGTGAATGTTTTTGTTTAGGATTTAGGGTTTCGGCCTATGATAATTTGCAATTGTATGACGCATAGAGAAAACTATGCAAATGACACGCCGTAAAACGGCGTATATGACGCGAGCATTAGCAAGTTTATGACAATTTTATTTACGCAGTAAAATAAAAATAACTATGAAACCAAAAGTATTAATTATAAGGACAGCGGGAACAAATTGTGATAAAGAAACAGAATTCGCCTTTAAAACGGCAGGGGCGGACACTTATCTTCATCATATTAATTATATTAAACAAAAAAAAGATCTTACAAACTATCAAATACTTTGTATCCCCGGGGGATTTAGTTATGGTGATGATTTGGGCGCGGGTAAAATACTTTCTTTAGAGTTGATTTGCCGGCTTCGGGATGAGTTGAAAAAATTTATTGATAAAGGCGGTTTAATCTTAGGA
>JAUVUO010000153.1 GCA_030601015.1 Candidatus Omnitrophota bacterium
AAATGCTATTTTAGACGGGGCAACGCATTTGCTCCTTTCAGGGGAAACAGCTGTCGGCAGACATCCTCCCAAGGTTATAGATATGATGAATAAAATTGCTAAAAATACTGAAGCTTATATGAAAAACACCAGGTCTTTTTATTTCTAATACCTTTCATTTTTAAAATATTATGAGATTTGTATGAGTATTATTGCTTTAATTACAGATTTTGGTTTGAAAGATAATTATGTAGGAGTTATTAAAGGCGTAATCTCGGGGATTAACTCTAAAGCGAAAATAATAGATATTAGTCATAATGTTTCTGCTCAAGATATTAAACAAGGGGCATTTTTGTTGTTTAACAGTTATAATTATTTCCCTAAAGGTACTATTTTTATGGGAATTGTAGACCCTGGAGTCGGCTCAGCAAGAAAACCTTTAGCAATCAAAACAATAAATTATTATTTTATAGGGCCGGATAACGGATTGCTAAGTGTTGCCGCGAACTCTGACGGGATAAAGGATATCCGAGTTATTGAGAATGGAAAGTATTTGTTAAAAAAAATATCAACTACTTTCCATGGCCGGGATATTTTTGCTCCTGCAGCAGCTCACCTTTCAAATAAAATAGCTTTTTCGTCATTAGGTAAAAAAGAAAAAAATATGGAGATAATTGATATTTCTAAGCCTAATATAAAAAATAAAATTTTGGAAGGAGAAGTTATTCATATTGATAATTTTGGTAATCTCATAACAAATATTATGAAAGAAGATTTTATAAGATTTATTGATGGTAAAAGTTTTGAGGGTCAAATTAAAGGAAAACGGATAACAAAGATTTATTCTTTTTATTCCGAGGCACGGCAAAATGAAGTTTTTTTTATAGAGAGTAGTTTTGGCTTTATGGAGCTTGCTGTAAAAAACGGGAAAGCCAGTAGTTATTTTTCAGTTAAAAAGAGATGTAAACTTAAAGTTACCATATGAGTATGGTTTTTATATTTATAAGCTGGCTCGGCCTGGAAAAAAGAAGATGAGTAAGCTTTGTAAAGTTAGCCTTTTCAGATTTAATTATAAGTTAGGAGATAAATTGTGAGAATTTTGATTACGGCCGGTGCAACCTGGATTAAGATAGATGATGTGAGAATACTTACGAATAGATTTACCGGTAAGACCGGGATGTTTATAGCTCAAGGATTAGAGAAGAAAGGCCATTCGGTTACGCTTTTAATCAATCCGCATTGTATTCGGGAAAATAAAAAGGTAGAAATAGTTAATTTTAGGTATTTTGAGGATTTCAGGAAAACCATTATTGATCTTTTAAAACAAGATTATTTTGATGCTATAATCCATACATCGGCAGTAAGTGATTATAAAGTTGTAAAAGTACGTAAGGGTAAAATACCTTCAGGGAAGGAGGGTATTAATTTAGAATTAATTCCAACAGAAAAAATAATAAAACGGATAAGACGTTTGGCAAAAAAATCGTTATTAATACAGTTCAAAATGGAAGCTAAACCTAAAGGTTTAGCTTCTGCCGCGTATAATAGCCTTATTGATAATAAATCGGACTTTGTGGTGGCAAATGCTCTAAGTGATTTAAATAATGGGTACAAAGGGTTTATTATGGATAAGGATAAAAAAACATTTCCGGTCTATTCAAGACAAGAGCTTCTGAACGGCCTGGATAAAATTGTTCGAACTTGCAAACTGTAAAAATTATTGTTTACCCTAAAAGAAAGATAAGGTAGAATATTCTTGGTTTTAAAAGAATGAAAATTTAAGAATCCTCGGAAATAACATCTAAATTTGATTAAATTAATTTTTTATGTAATATTAAGTAAAAGATTAAAATTTGGTTGATTCTAAATATGAAAAAAACGAAGAAAAATATTTTAGTCGGAGTTACAGGAGGGATTGCATCGTATAAGACTTGTGAATTAGTCCGTCTTTTTGTAAAAGACGGGTTTTCAGTTAAAGTTATGATGACAGAATCAGCCGTTAAATTCGTTTCACCCTTAGTTTTTCAGAATCTTTCCGGAAATCCGGTATATACGCAGATGTTTCAGACATTAAATACGGATAACATTCAGCATATTAGTTTATCTCAATGGGCGGATTTGTGTGTAGTTGCTCCATTATCAGCCAATACGTTATCTAAGATAGCTAATGGAATATGCGATAATTTTCTTACAACTGTAATATGTGCTCTCAATTCCAAAACAAAAGCTTTGTTTGTTCCGGCAATGAATGAAAATATGTGGAAAAATCCTATTATTCCAGGAAATGTAAAAAAAATGATAACAATTAGTAAATATACAATTCTTAATCCTCAAACAGGCGATCTTGCTTGCGGAGTTTCCGGGGAAGGGCGTATGCCTGATCCCGAAGATATTTTTAAACAAGCAAAATTAAGTATTAAATAGTAATTTTACAAATAAACTTTAAGTATGATTGTTTGGATAATAATTTTATTGATTTTATTTTTACTAAATCTTTCCGTCTTAATGGTTTTGGTTTTTAGGCCAGGGAATAATAGTTCGGAGATTAATAATAAATTCGAAAATTTAGCCGTTAGTCAGGAAAGAATTGAAAAGGCGGTAAAAGATGAGATTTCTCTTAACAGAGGGGAGATCAATGATACATTAACTTCCTTAAGGAAGGAAACATTAAATATTCTCAATACATTTCAGGAATCAGTGGTGACTAGGATAAAAGAGACAGAGACTTCCCAAAAAAATCAACTGGATACACTTTTAAAACAGTTAATTGCGTTAACCCAAATAAATGAGAATAAACTCGAAAAAATAAGAGAAACCATACAAGAAAGAATAAAAACTTTGCAAGATGAAAATGCTAAAAAGTTGGATGAGATGAGAATTATAGTAGATGAGAAACTACATGCCACTTTGGAAAAACGATTGGGAGAATCATTCAAATTAGTAAGCGAGCGTTTAGAATCTGTATATAAGGGGTTGGGTGAAATGAGAACATTGACTTCAAGTGTGGATGATTTAAGAAAGGTATTCGCTAATGTAAAAAACAGAGGTGGTTGGGGAGAGGTTCAATTAGGCGCGTTATTGGAACAGGTGTTGAGTCCTGATCAGTATGAAAAGAATGTGACGACTAAAAAAGGCAGTCGTAACCGTGTAGAATTTGCTATAAAGCTGCCTGGACAGGGTAAAGATAGACTTAGAACAGTATGGCTGCCTATAGATGCTAAATTTCCTCAAGAAGATTATCAAAGGTTATTAGAGGCTCAGGAGCAATCGAATTCCGATCTGGCAGAAAAGGCAGCTAAACAACTTGAGTTAACAATTAAAAGTGAAGCTAAAGATATAAAAGAGAAATAGATTGATCCTCCGAATACTACTGATTTTGGTATTTTATTTTTACCGGCAGAAGGTTTGTACGCAGAAATATTACGCAGGCCGGGATTATGCGAAATGTTGCAAAGAGATTTTCGTATCGTAGTAAGCGGGCCTACAACATTTGCGGCTTTGTTAAACAGTTTGCAAATGGGATTTAGGACTTTGGCGATAGAGAAGAGGTCAAGCGAAGTTTGGAATTTATTGGGAGCGGTTAAAACAGAATTTGTTAAATTCGGTTCTATTTTAAATAAGACTAAAATGAAATTAACTCAAGCCGTAAATGCCATAGATGATGCCTCTAGTAAAACCCGGAATATCCAAAGAAAATTAAATAAAGTCCAAGAACTCCCTGTTGACAAAGAAACTGTACTTATTGAAGAAGTATCTTCTTCTTCTTCTCCTCATAATAATAAATAATCAATTTATAATAAATGAAAATAAAAATAAGGGTTATTGCAAGGTCTAAAAAAATAAAGATTGAAGAGTTTGACGGAGGGTTGAAAGTTTATTTAATTGATCCGGCTATAGAAGGAAGAGCTAATAAAGCTTTGATTGATGTTTTAGCTGAATATTATAAATTAAAAAAATATAATATTCGTATAATTAGAGGAGAGAGAAGTAGAGATAAGGTTGTAGAAATAGAGGATAGAGAGGAGTAAAAGGTTGGCGAGTTCAACGAGTTGCAGGGTTGAAAATAAGCTCTTTCAGCCAAAGGCTGATCCGCCTCAGGCGGAAGCTCTTAGTTTTTAGTACTAGCTTATAGAGAAAAAAGAAGAGAAAATGGGAATATGTTTCACTGATCGTAGTGTAGTGTAATAAAATTAAAATAATAGGATTCCATTCGCGAAATAAAATTGTAAAAATAATAAAAAATAAATAACGTAGGGGCGAACGGCTGTTCGCCCGAAATAATATACAATTATCAGAAATTGGTAAAATATCAAATATATGAAAAGAACCTGTAGGGGCACA
>JAUVUO010000134.1 GCA_030601015.1 Candidatus Omnitrophota bacterium
AAGTTTTCACGTGGAAACGTTATCCTTAATTTTCTTTGTTAAAGAAGTTTTCACGTGGAAACGTTATCCTTAATTTTCTTTGTTAAAGAAGTTTTCACGTGGAAACGTTATCCTTAATTTTCTTTGTTAAAGAAGTTTTCACGTGGAAACGTTATCCTTAACTTTCTTTTGTTAAAGAAGTTTTCACGTGGAAACTTAAATTTATTCTCCCCCAACTATCTTTTCTTTTTATCTTTACACCATTTTCACGTGAAAACTTTATTCTTTGTGTATATGTCTTTAAATCACTCTAAAATATTATCTTACCTTACTTAATTCTGAATTCCGCATCACGTTAGGAATAACAGAAAATACTGATTGTTTCATCTTTGCCCGCTCATTATGACACAGTTTGTTCACGAAGAATAACGTTTGAGTCCAGATAAATGGCAAAAAACTAATTTTTAACGGCATTCTCGTTTAATTCTTCGGATTTGTTTTTTCCCGCGTTTTCACGTGGAAACGTTAATTTACCTCCCCCCAACGACCTTTTCCGTTTATCTTTATACCGTTTTCACGTGGAAACGTTCAACCTAAACAGATGATTGTCGCCGTTTTATATGATCTCGTCCCCCCTCAGTAAAGGGGTATCGATCCTGGGGAGCGTCCTCACGGTAAGCTGAGGGGAATTACCCCCCAAGGCTTTTCGGCTACCTTTGGTCTCTTATTGCCCATTCGGTGAAATCATTGGTTCTGAATTTGCAAGGGGCAAAGATATATTTATAAAATTATAAATGATTTCTAGATTCTCCGCCTTCGCGGAGAATGACATGGGTGGGTTGCCGGAGAATGTGACTATTGAGCGATAGACAATGATAAAAAACTAATTTACTATGGCACTTTTGCTCAATTCTTCGGATTTACTTTTGTGCGTTTTCACGTGGAAACTTAAACTTACCTTCCTTATACTACATTTTTCATTTATCTTTACACCGTTTTCACGTGAAAACGTTATACCTTTTGTTAGGACTATTGAAAAAAAATGGGCACTGATTACCGTAAAAAAGAGTCCAGAGAACTGCTAAAATCTGCACCTCCGGATTATCCATTTAATACACTGATAAAAAACTATTTTGAACCAGCCAATTTTTCTTTGCTTATTCTTTTAGTTAATTACATAACAATTCCATAATAAATGAAATACATCAATTATAGATTAAGCCTGGATTGCTTTTATTTTAGCTCTGCGGGTATGATAAATCAAAGTAAGTAAATTTTGAACAAACCAATAAAGAACCAAAGAGGAGGGGAAGTTATAAAAAATAAAACCGATAAAAACAGCAAAAAATAACCCCATGGATTTTTGATCCTGAGATGCTGTATTTGATGAAGTTACTTTTTGCTGCAGTAAGCCGATAATCATTACAATTATAGGTAATAAATTAAAATCACTAGAGCCGATAAGGGGGATTTTAAAGGGCAAAGCAAATAGCTTATCCGGCGCGGCTAAATCTTTTATCCATAAAAAATGGGCACCTTTTAATTCATATAATCTAAAAAGTACTTGATATAAAGCTATAAAAATAGGTAATTGGAAAAACATTGGCAAGCATCCGCCTAAAGGATTTATTTTATATTTTTTGTATAGTCCCATCGTTTCTTTTTGCAATTTTGTGGGATTATCTTTATATTTTTCTTTCAAATCATTCATCAAAGGTTGTATTTGCTGCATTTGTATCATCGCCTTAGTACTTTTCATGGTAAAAGGCAGCAGAATTGAATAAATAAAAAGTGAAAACAGAATAAGACTTATTCCCCAATTTTTAGTAATACTGTGCATAAAATATAAAATCTTAACCATCAGGACACCGATGCTATTAAAAAAACCATAATTTATAATGCTTTGTAAATCAAATTCTTTTAAATTCTTTTCGGTCTGCGGCCCAAGATAAAAAGAAAATTTTTTCTCCTGGGAATCAAAATATAAATAAACAATATCTTTTTCTCTCTTGAAATTTAATTTATAATTATCTTTGAGTGAACTGATACAATAATATCTTTCACGGGCACCAAAAAAACTAACATTTTCATATGTAGATTCTTTGACTTTTTTAGGCTTGATTCTCTTAATTAGGTTATCTTTATGATAAAAAACATCTTGATATCTTTGATCTATCATCTTGGGAGATAAATGGTTAGAAAATAAAATGATTGGTGAATTATTTTCTGGAGTAATATTAATGTTAATAATATTACCGTGAAACACAAATTCTTTTTTCTCATTATCTATATTTTCAAAAATTAATTTATTATGCTCAATTTTTACAGTAAATTCTTTATCTTTTTCATCTGGGATTAAACCGATATTTTTAAAAGGAAGAATATTATTTTTTTCCTTTATGGAAATTGACTTAATATATCCGCCTTTAGGAGAATAAGTTACATATAAATCACCAAACATATGGTTTGGTAAATCCTGTTCTACTTTTTCATCTCTATATTCAGGTAATAAACTTTTTGGGGCCTTTTCTTGTAGTTTATTATCATTATTAAAAATTTGTGTACTTTTTTTAATAGTATTTAGTTTAGGGAAGAATTTTGACCCTATAAATGTATAAATTAAAAAAAAGATGATTGTATAAAATATTGCCTGAAAAAGTTTTTTTTCCATTATTCTCCGAAATTTTGTTTTTTAAAATCTCATTATTAAAAAAGGGTAAAAAAACATTTATGAAGATTAAATAGGGTCAAAACCGCCTTTTGATAAGGGATTACAGCGTATAATACGATAAAAGGAAAGTTTAGCCGCTTTTGTAAAAGAATATTTCAAAAAAGCTTCTTCCGCGTATTCTGAACATGTTGGTGTGAATAGGCATTGACTTGGAAACACAAAAGAAATACTGCGATATATCTTTATCAACAAAATGACTATTTTTCTCATACAGTCAACTTTAGACGACCTTTTTTCCTTCTTCTTTGTAATACCTTTCTACCGCCTGCACTCTCTGTACGGGCCAAAAAACCATGTTTTCTTTTACCTTTTAATTTAGTTGGGGTTTTAAAATTTTTCTTCATTGTAAGAAATTTTAACATATATAAATTCCCTGTCAACTATAAAAATCTTGCAAAGTGCAAAATACAAGATATAATTCTAATATATAAAAAAAACACCCTACAAATAGCTTTATCAGAAATAAATGGTAAAAAAATAAAAAATGTATTTTATGGGTTGTCAATAACATGTGAATTCTGTGAATAAAATCAATAATGGCTGAAGAAATTTGGAACTATTGTAAAGAAAAACTAAAAAATAATTTAGGAGAAACTTCCTTTGACACTTGGATTGCGCCTTTGGGAATTAAAAAAATAAGTGATTCTTCTTTCGTAATAGAAGCACCTGACAGTTTTTTTAAAAGTTGGGTAGAAACTAATTACCTGGAACATATTAAACAAGCACTTAATGAAGTTACCCTTAAAGTATATGAAATTTCTTTTATTGTTAATCCATCTCTTTTAAAAAGAAAAACAAATAAAATATTTAAGACAATTGAAAAAAATTTTAGAGAAGAGCCTCAAGATTCTTTAAAATTAAACCCGCGTTTTACTTTTAATAATTTTGTTGTTGGCAGCGCGAATAGAATGGTTCACGCAGCTTCGTTAGCAGTCGCGAATGCTCCGGGTAAATCATATAACCCGCTTTTTGTTTATGGAGGAGTTGGATTAGGAAAAACCCATATTATGCAGGCAATTGCTCACCACGCATTAGAAAAAAATCCTCAAGCCAAAGTAAAATATACATCTTCGGAAAAATTTACAAATGAATTGATTTATTCTATAAGGAGCCGCTCTACTGAAAAATTTAGAAAAAAATACAGAGAAATTGATGTGCTTATTGTTGACGATATCCAATTTTTAGCAGGAAAAGAAGCGGCTCAGGAAGAATTTTTTCATACATTTAACGTTTTATATGATTATCATAAACAAATAATTATTTCTTCTGATAGGCCGCCGAAAGAAATTCCTAAATTAGAGGAAAGATTGGTATCTCGTTTTAATTGGGGGTTGGTGGTAGATGTTCAGCCGCCGGATTTCGAAACTAGAGTCGCAATATTACAGAAAAAGTTAGAAACTGATCCGATTAAGATAGAGCATGATATAATTATTTTTATCGCTAAAAATATATCTTCCAATATAAGAGAATTAGAAGGCGCATTAGTAAGAATCATTGCCTATTCTTTAATTGAAGAAAAACCTATAACCTTGGATCTGGCGAAAGAAATTTTAAAAGATACAGTAAAAGAAATTTATAGAAGAGTTACACCTGAAAGTATTTTACTAAAAGTTAGCGCATATTTTAATATTCAAAAGGAAGAATTAAAAAAAACCAAACGAAATAAAAATTTAGTTAGGCCAAGGCAAATAGCAATGTATTTAATTCGGGAACTAACTGACTATTCTTTACCTGAAATAGCAAGGTTTTTTGGTTCGAAACATCATACAACAATTCTTTACGCTCATAGAAAAGTAAAAAATGACTTTAATAACGATATAAAACTGAAAACTGATATTGACAGTATTACACAGGATATTAAAAGCGGATAAACATCTTTTAAAAATTAAAAGATTGTTTTTCTTTTAATTTTTGGTACAATATTTTATTTTCACAGAATTCACAGAGACTACTAATACTACGACTATTATGAAATTAATTATTAAAAAAGAAAATATCTTAGAAAAATTAACAAGAGGG
>JAUVUO010000047.1 GCA_030601015.1 Candidatus Omnitrophota bacterium
GCAAGGCCGCCGGCTTGTTCAGGAATGGCAAAGAAGGATGAAAAGTTATTATTGATAAAGAGCTAGGAGTGGATTTGTATTTTTTATCTTAGGTCTGTGGTCTTAGGTCTTAGGTCTGAACTAAAATCACATAAACAGATTGATTATTCAAGGCAATATGTTACTCTATATACTAATATTTTATAAATTATAATTTTAAAAAATAATGGATTTCGCGCAATTTCAAAAACCTCAAAGATATATTGGCAATGAATGGAATGTAATTAAAAAATCACACCAGGATAGAATCAAAATCTGTCTATCGTTCCCTGATTTATATGAAGTTGGAATGAGTAATCTTGGGCTAAGGATAATTTATGGTTTGCTCAACGAATACCCTGATATTGTCTGCGAAAGAGCTTTTATGCCCGGACCGGATTTAGTCGACTATTTAAAATCTGAAGGAAAAACAATGTTTACATTAGAAAGAAAGACTCCTTTAGATGAATTTGAAGTTTTAGGTTTTAATCTTGGTTATGAACTTAATTTTACAAATTTTTTGAGTATTCTTGAATTATCGAAAATTTCTTTATTTTCGAATAAAAGGGAAAAAAATATTGTGTTAGGCGGAGGAATCGCTAACCCCGAACCATTAGCCCAATTTACCGATGTTTTTTTAATGGGCGAATTTGAAGAAATAAGCGGCGAATTTGTTAATGTTTTACGAAAATATAAAGATAAAAAGTCACGGCTAAAAGCTTTCTCTGAAATAGAAGGATTTTATGTGCCCTCATTTTATAATTTTTCCTTAAAAAATAATACCTATATTTTTAATAAAAATACCACTAATGCTAACCTTCCAATAAAAAGGCTTTATGTCAAGGATTTAGACAAATCTTATTATCCTCTTAAATGGTTGACTCCGCATACGCAGATAACTCAAGATAGAGTACCTATTGAAATTGCACGCGGATGCCCTAATAACTGTACCTTTTGTCAAGCGCGTTCATTCTATTCCCCTTATAGACAGAGGAAAACCTCAACTATAAAACATATGGTTGAAGAAATTTATGCTAATACCGGGTATGAAAATTTTTCATTTCTTTCTCTATCCTCTTCTGATCACTCATCGATAGAAAAAATAATTTCAGCCTCATATGACTACTGTGCTAAAAGAAAAATCGGATTAGCTTTACCTTCTTTACGAGTAAACGATATTTTAGGACAATTAAATAAACAACTTTCAAGCCTTAAAAAGACTTCAATAACAGTTGCGGTTGAGGCGGCAAGACATGAGCTCAGAGAAAAACTGAATAAAAAAATAGATATAGATAAGCTTTTTGATGCGGCAAAGCTTATCCGGGGGTTAAATATAAAACATATTAAGTTATATTTTATGTTCGGATTTCCTGATGAATCCGATGATGACCTATACGCAATTGGAGAATTCTTAAATTTATTACGTAAAACCAGTAAATTGTCTCTTAATGTAAGTATTAATATATTTATTCCTAAACCATATTCTTTATGGGAGGGAGTTAAAATGGAAGAAGAGTCTATTTTAGAATCTAAAAGAAAGATTATTTTGAAATCTATACCTAAAACCAGAAATATAAAGGTTTCGATGTCTAATACAAAGAAAAGCCTTTTAGAAGGCATTATTTCCCGGGCTGATAGAAAATTTTCTTCCGTAATTTATCGTGCGTTCTTAAAGGGGGCTCTATTCGATGGAAGCAATGAAACTTTTTCTTGGAAAATTTGGGAAGAAAGTATGTTGGAAGAAGGAATAGATTACACTCAATATTTAGATTATAAAACTAAAAATTTTCCTTGGTCTTTTATAAAAACAAATTCCGGATGCAGAAAAACGCATTAAAAAAAAGTTAACGAGTTCTCGGGTTTCCGGGTTGAATGGTTAAATGTATGAATATCATAAAATATCCAATAGAAATAACATTATTAAAGGATAAGGAAATGATTTATTATTCTCAACAGGATATATTTCATATTTTAGAAAGAGCTTTAAGACGCAGCGGATTGCCCCTATATTTTACCCAAGGATTTAATCCCCGAGTTAAGATAAGCTTCTTAGACGGCCTAAAGCTTGGGATAAAAGGAAAAATTAAAACTATATTTTATTTCACTGAGAATGTATCTTTGGATAAACTTAAAAATTATTTAGACCCACAGCTTCCTGAGGGAATAAATATTCTCTTACCTGAATAAAACATATTATTTTAATTGAAATAAATAAGTAGTTTGTAATTTCTACTTACCGTATGAGGTATTTTGTCTTTATTTTTTTAGCTTTAAAAAAATCGCGGGTAAATTTTCGAGCTATTTTATGGTCATACGCTTTGCAGGAAAAAATGTTTATGTATGCAGTTTTCCAAAATTCGGAAAAATGACCGGTTATAGAACTGGTTTCTATTAGCTGAACCAAAGTATACCCTTTTGTAAAAGCGGCATTTTCACCAAAATAGGGGAGTAATGTCTTTCCATATTTTACCATTTTTATCAAATCGCAGAGTTTATCAACATATTCTTGTAATTTTTTCTTGGAAGAAATCATATCAATATCACATTCATAGAGATTAATCACTAATTCGTATCCAAAAATTTTTTTATCCATTTTTTTATAGTCTCCTTTAAATTCTTAATTTTAAAAAAGAAAAATTTTATTGTAATTTATATTTATCGTACTATTAAATTTTACCATTATTTTCTGAGAAATTTTACATTCAACAATTTTTATTATATAATAAAGTAAATTTTCAATTTTGCAAGAATTTTATTTTTTTTCAAAAATTTAATAATGCATTCAAAATAAACCATTTTTTTGAAACTTAATAATTACCTTGAGAATAAACATTATTTCTGTTACAATTTTAGAAATCACGGAAGGAATACCCTGTAAATTTGCCGGAGTAACTCAGTTGGTAGAGTAGCTGTTTCGTAAATAGCAAGTCGTGGGTTCGATTCCCGTCTCCGGCTTTTAGATTATAAGTTTTATGGCTGCGCACCTAAGGAGTATTAAAATTTATTGTTAAAAAAATATGGTTATAAAATATTTTCAATTACTCAAAACGAAAAATTTCTCGCTGCTCTGGTTCGGTCAAATAATTTCTCAATTTGGAGATAGGTTAACTCAAATTGCGTTAGTCGGTTTAGTCTCAAAGGCTTCGATGTCGTCATCAAGTTTAGCGATAGTTATGAGTATGGCAACTATTCCTGTTTTCATCATTTCTCCTATCTCCGGTGTTTACATTGACCGCTGGAGTAAAAGAAAAACTATGTATTTAAGCGACCTTTTACGAGGAGGATTCATATTGCTGATTCCATTTTTATTCTTTTTTTCTAAATCTTTATGGCCTATTTATATTTTAACTTTTTTATCTTTTAGCGCGGGTAGATTCTTTATCCCTGCTAAAATGGCATTTATTCCTGAACTTGTGAAAAAAAAAGATATTTTTTTGGCTAATTCGCTTATATCTGTTACAGGAAGTATTGCCGCTGTATTAGGAATTGGATTGGGGGGTATAATTATTGATAAATATGGGGTAAGTAATGCTTTTTTTATAGATTCATCTACGTTCTTCACTTCAGGATTATGTATCTTTTTTATTTCAAAGATAGAGGGCGGAAAAATTTTTGTAAGAGATATTTTGAATATAAGTAAGGATGCTGTAGGCACTGCTAAAAAATCATTTGTCTTTGAGTTAAGAGAGGGGTTTAAATACATCTTCACTTCTCACGAAACCAGGTATGCTTTTAAAATATATTTATTCCTTTTTTCTTATATCGGATCTTTATACGTTGTTATGATACGTTTTATACAAAATGTGCTTTCTACAGTAACTAAAGATTTAGGGTTTGCAGCAGTTGCTTTAGGCGCGGGCATTTTTTTCGGTTCATTAATTTATGGACGAGTTGCTCACAAAATATCCATTAAAAAAATAATCAATATTGCTGTTTTATCATCCTCAATTTATTTAATATTTTTTGTTATTTTTTTAAAACATAACCCTACTACATTATGTGCTGTTATACTTTCTGTAATTTTAGGGTTAAATATTTCTCCGGCTTTTATTGGTGTCAACGCCTTAATTCATAAAAACAGTGACAATAAATTATTAGGAAGAATATTTAGCGGTTTAGAATTTATATCTCATCTTGGTTTTTTAATTGCCATGTTTATATCATCTTTTTTTGCGGATTTATTTAACCCCTTTACAGTAATAAAATCTATTGGTATAATCGGTTTCATTTTTTCGTTAATTTTATTTATTAAAAATGATTAGAATAGAAGAATTCAAACAACCTCAGCATAATTTTAGGAGTGTTAAGTTTCTTAATCCCAAGAAACTTATTCTACCGTTATCTCAACATACGGGCAGGCCTTCGTCAATTTGCGTTAAAATGAAAGATGAGGTCGAAGAAGGGCAATTATTAGCTAAGGATGAAGGCTTTATTTCTGCTCAATTGCATTCACCCGCAAAAGGTAAAATACTAAATATTGCTAGTTTCAATCATCCTGTTTTAAAAAAAGGCAATGCGATTGTTATACAATGCAGTTCTGAGAAAAAAAATTATTCTTTAAGAAAACATGTAGACTCTTTAGAAAACGATGAAATCATAGATATTGTAAAAAATAACGGGATAGTCGGTATGGGAGGTGCTGCGTTTCCTACTCATGTAAAATTAACCCCCTCTAAGAAAATCGATACTTTAATTATAAACGGCTGTGAATGTGAACCTTTTCTATCCACTGACCATCGATTAATGGTTGAAAATTTAAAAGAAATATTTATCGGGATAGAAATAATCGCGAAACTTATCAAGCCTGAACAAATTATTTTTGCCTTGGAAGAGAACAAATCAGAAGAAAAAAAATTGATAAATTTTTATATAAACACAAAAAAATTCAATTTACCGAAAATAAATCTTATGGTTTTAAAAACCGCTTACCCTCAAGGAGGAGAAAAACAATTAATATATTCTACAACTAAAAGAAAATTCCCCGGAGGCCAACTTCCTTTAGATGCGGGATGCCTTGTTCATAATGTTGCTACTTGTTTCGCTATTTATGAAGCTGTTTATTTAAACAAACCTTTAATTGAAAGATTAGTCAGTTTTTGCGGCGATAGCCTGGTAAAACCAAAAAATATATGGGTTAAAATAGGTACAACACTTCAAGAGCTGTTTGATCAAAAAATACTTGAATTCAAAAATGAACCAAAAAAAATTATTTCCGGTGGGCCGATGATGGGAATAACCCTTAACAATCTCGAGTATCCAATCTTAAAAGGAAGCGGAGGTTTTTTATTTTTACGTGATCAAGTTACAAAAGCCGAAGAATCCGCGTGTATTAAATGCGCAAAATGCATTGATGTTTGTCCTATGAATTTATTACCTCAAGAATATGTAAAAAGAGTGAAACATGAAGAGTATAATAATTTATCAGAATTAAATTTACAGGATTGTATTGAATGCGGATGCTGCGCCTATATTTGTCCGGCTCAAATACCTATTGTCCATTATATTAAAGAAGGAAAGATTTATGCCCCTGAAAATTAGCAGTTCCCCTCATTTAAAAACTAGACGGACAGTTCCTTTTATAATGTCACAGGTAATATTTGCGCTTGTCCCGGCGATTACAGCTTCCATATTATTCTTTGGGACTAAAGCAGTTTTTCTTATATTAAATTGTATTATTACTTCTGTAATAACCGAGGTGATTATCTTGAAAGTCAGGAAAAAACCCTCTGTTATAAAAGATTTTAGCGCGGTTTTAACAGGTTTGCTTTTAGCATTAATTTTACCGCCGGGCACTAAATGGTATGCCGCAACATTAGGCTCAATATTTGCGATTTTAGTCGGCAAACATCTTTTCGGCGGGTTGGGTTCAAATATTTTTAACCCGGCCCTAATTGGCAGGGCTTTTCTTGTGGCTGCATATCCAAAAATGTTAACAACCTTTCAATTACCTAAAGCATTTGCCAATTTCGCAGTTAATTCGGTGGATGCCTTAAGTGCTGCTACACCTTTGGCTTTGAGGAAATTCAGCCATACAATTACTCCGTCTATAGATTTATTTTTTGGCAATGTAGCCGGGAGTATTGGGGAGACTTCAGCCTTATGTCTTATAATAGGAGGCATCTACCTAATAATTAGAAAAATAGCTGATTGGAGGATTACAGTAAGTATTTTGACAACTATTGTTCTCATATCTGCCATAGGTTATTTACTTAATCCATTAAACGGGTCTATAATGTTTCACCTCTTCAGCGGCGGATTACTAATAGGTATTCTATTTATGGCTACTGACCCTGTAACTTCACCCATAACTAAAACCGGCCGATATATTTTTGGCGTAAGCGTTGCGGCAATAATAATGATTATCAGATATTTTAGCGGATTACCCGAAGGAGTCATGTATTCCATTCTTTTTATGAATGCCTTTACCCCCTTAATAAACAGGTATACCAGGCCCCGGAGGTTTGGGGAATGAAAGAAGTTGTAAAGATAACCGGAATATTAACTTCTACATGTATAATTTGTGCTTTTCTTCTTTCTTTTGTTTCCGGAATAGCTATTGAAAAGATTGAAATGAATAAGCAAAAAAGAGTAGAGGACGCTATAACAAACTTAGCACCTTATGCGAAAAAGATAGAAGAAGTTAAACTCAATAATGAAATAATATATAATTTATTCAATAATAAAAATAAAATCGTAGGATATGCGTTTGTTGCTGAAGGCCAAGGTTACCAAGGAAAAATAAAAATTCTTTCCGTTATAGATGTTTCTTTAAAAAAATTGGAGGGGATTGAAATTGTTGAATCCGTGGAAACTCCGGGATTAGGCGCGAAAATTAAAGGAGCTTTATTCAAAAACAAATTTAAAAATCTAAATATATCCAAAACTATAGAATGTCTAAAAGATGATCCAACAAAAGACAATCAAATAAAAAGTATTACAGGCGCGACAGTTTCTTCAAGAGCGGTTACAAATATTTTAAATAAAAAAATTGATATTATTGTAAACTTGGTAAATAAAAAATGAGAGAATTTATTAAAGGATTGTGGCGGGAGCATCCTGTTTTTCGTCAATTATTAGGGATGTGTCCTACACTTGCAGTAACAACTTCCGCGTTAAACGGAATTTCTATGGGGTTATCAGTTGTTTTTGTTTTATTCTTTTCATCTTTAGTTGTTTCCTTAATTAAAAACCTTGTACCGACTCAAGTCCGTATAGCTGTTTATACTGTAATAATAGCTACTTTTGTTACTATTGTTGATATATTTCTACAAGCCGTATTCCCTGATATCAGTATGGCTTTAGGGCCGTTCATCCCGTTAATTATAGTTAACTGTATTATTCTTGGCAGGTGTGAAGCTTTTGTTTCTAAACATAGTCTATCTGCTTCACTTAAAGATGCCCTGGGAATGGGGATAGGATTCACCTGGGGCCTTTTTCTTTTAGGCTCGATAAGGGAATTGTTTGGAGAAGGAACAATATTAGGATTTAAAATCTTATCTTCAAATTATAATCCTTTAATCGTAATGATTTTACCGGCTGGCGCATTTATTGTCTTAGGATTTTTAGTGGCCATAATGAATAGTTTAGAGAAATGATTAATTTAATTTTAATTTTTATTTCAACTTTATTAATTAACAATTTAGTTTTATCATCATTTCTGGGAATTTGTCCATTTCTTGGAGTATCCGGAAAAATAGAGTCTGCTTTTGGTATGGGAATGGCCGTTACTTTTGTAATGACCTTAGCTACCAGCATCAGCTGGTTAATTTATCATTTAATTTTAGTTAAATTTGGTTTATTCTATCTCGAATATGTGATGTTTATTTTAGTTATAGCCTCCTTAGTTCAAATGGTAGAAATGTTTATTAGAAAATTCTCTTCAAATTTATATCAATCTTTGGGAATTTTTTTACCTTTAATAACAACAAATTGCGCGATATTAGGGGTAGCACTTTTTATGGTTGCTCGTAATTATAATTTTTTAGAATCAGTTGTTTTTGGATTTTCGGGTGGATTAGGATTCTCACTAGTTCTTTTAATTATGGCTGGTATACGTGAAGAATTGGTTTATGCGGATATTCCCAAGGTATTTCAAGGTGCTGCTCTTACCTTAATTACTGCCGGTTTGCTGGCACTTGTTTTTATGGGGTTTTCCGGTTTAATTAGCGCTTAAAATGAACGAAATTTATATCTCTATAATAATTTTTGGATTAATGGGTTTTATATTTGCTCTACTTTTGGCAATTCTAAGTGAAAAGTTGAAAGTAGAGGATGATCCTCAAGTTGAAAAAATTTTGATGGCTCTTCC
>JAUVUO010000113.1 GCA_030601015.1 Candidatus Omnitrophota bacterium
CGAAAACCGGTCAATTGGTGCGGAACTTGCGAAACTGCCTTGGCGGAAGCTGAAGTTGAATATAAAGATAAAGTCTCAGATTCAATTTATTTTCTTTTTCGCGTTATAGGGAATAATAATATTTTTTCGAATGAAAAGGATAAGGATGTTAGCTTTCTTGTTTGGACAACAACTCCCTGGACCCTTGTCTCTAATGTAGCTGTCGCGGTTAATCCTGGATTTGATTACTATTTAGTGGAATATAACAATAAATTATTAATATTATGCAAGGACTTATTATCTTCACTATCAAAAAAATTTGAAACTGAATTTAAAATTTTAAAAACTTTTAATGGATTAGATTTAGAAAACATCATTTTACAACATCCATTTTTAGATAGAGAAGCTAAAGTTGTTCTTGCTGATTATGTTTCAAAAGAAGATGGGAGCGGGTGTGTTCATATAGCTCCGGGACATGGAGTTGAAGATTATTCATTAACTAAAAAATATGACTTAGATATAATAATGCCTGTAGATGATAAAGGATTATTTGAAAAACCTGAAGAATTTAAAGGTAAAAATATTTATAAAGCCAATGACTTGGTAATAGAAAAATTAAAAAATAATGAGTTATTAATTAAACATGAAAAAATAAATCATTCTTACCCTCACTGCTGGCGATGTAAAAAACCTGTAATTTTTAGAGCTACGTTCCAATGGTTTCTTAAAATTGACCATAAAAATTTAAGACAAAACGTTTTAGCAGAGATAGAAAATGTAAAATGGATACCTTCATCAGGGAAAGACCGTATGAAATCAATGTTAAACACTCGTCCTGATTGGTGCCTTTCACGTCAACGTTTATGGGGAGTGCCTATCCCTGCCATAAAATGCGTATCATGTCAGGAAGTATTTTTAGATAAAGATATTATAAATAAAACTGCCGAACACTTTGCTAAAAACGGATCGGGTTCATGGTTTAATTCTGATTTGGAAAATTTTCTTCCGAAAAATTATATATGCAGTAAATGCGGCCAAAATAAATTTGAAAAAGAATATGACATATTGGATGTTTGGTTTGAATCCGGGTCTAGTTTTATGTCAGTAATCCAAAATAACTCTGATTTGGAATTTCCGGCAGATTTATATTTAGAAGGGAGTGATCAGCATAGGGGGTGGTTTCAAGTTTCATTAATCCCATCAGTAGCTAAAGAGAATACCGCACCCTTTAGAACTGTGTTAACTCATGGGTTTGTTGTCGATGGTGACGGACGCAAAATGTCAAAATCTTTAGGTAATGTTATATCCCCTCAGAATATTATAAAAAGATATGGAGCTGAAATTATACGGCTATGGGCCGCTTATACCGATTACAGCGAGGATGTAAAAATTTCTGAAAGTGTAATAAAACAACTTAGTGATATGTACAGAAAAGTTAGAAATACTATAAGATTTATTATGGGCAATATTTCAGACTTTGATATTAATAAAACAATTGTATCTTATGAAAACTTGGAAGAAGTCGATAAATTCATAGCATCAAAGTTAGCTGTTTTTCTTAAGGAAACAATTGAGTGTTATAATGAATTTAGTTTCTATAAAGCTTGCCAAAAAATATTTAATTTTTGTAATTTGGATTTAAGTTCATTTTATCTCGATATATTAAAAGATCGGCTTTATACTGCGGGAGTACATTCTAAAGAGAGACAAAGCGCTCAGTTTGTACTTTATCATACATTAAAAGTTCTTCTTAAAATAGCCGCTCCAATTCTTTCATTTACAGCGGAAGAAGCTTATCAATTATGGAAAGATATACCTAACAAAAATGATTCCATCTTTATAACACCCATTGATGTTGATACTTATAAAAGTTGGTTAGATGAGGGCTTAAATAAAAGATGGGAAAAAATACTGGATTTAAGAAGTAAAGTCCTTAAAGAAATAGAAATTAACCGTGAAAATAACTTTATCGGCAGTTCTTTGGAGGCAGAAGTTATTTTAACATTGGAAGGAGATAATTATATTTTTTTTAATAATTATTTAAGCTCATTAAAAGAAATATTTATTGTGTCATCCGTAATAATAGAAAAAGGTAATTTTGCTATTGAGGTAAAGAAAGCTCAAGGCGAAAAATGTATGCGTTGTTGGAATTGGAGTGATAGCGTGGGGGCTGATGTGAAGTATTTAGGCGTTTGTAATAAATGTTTAACAGTTTTAAAGGAGGCAAAATATGAAAAATACGTTTAAAAAAAAGGATTTCGATGAGTATAAAGAAAAACTTTTTAACCTTAGGGATGACATAACTAAGCAGATGAGGGACATAACAAATAATACTTTAATGAAAAGTCAAAAAGATATGTCAGGCGACATATCAGGTTATGGGATGCATATGGCTGATGTCGCCTCCGATAGTTATGAGCGGGATTTTAATCTAAGCATAGTCTCTAACGAACGGCAAATAATCCTATCTATAGATGATGCACTAAAACGTATTACCGAAAAAAAATATGGATTATGCAGTCAATGTGAAAAACCTATATCTAAAAAACGTCTCGATGCTATTCCCTACGCTAAATATTGCGTTAACTGCAAAGAGAAACTGGAAAAAGAAAACTCTATATAACAAATGACGGTAACTTGGATAATAGCAGTTTTAGTGTTTTCATCAGATTACCTTATTAAAACCTATTTAAGATTAAATTTTTCTTTTCAATCCTTACCTGTAATTAAAAATATTTTTCATATAACTGTTGTTTTTAATGAAGGCGCGGCATTTGGTATTCTCCGAGGTAAAACCCTGCTGCTGATTTTTATCAGCATCATCTTTATTCTAATTTTTTGTCACATATTAAAAACTGAAAAAAATAAAAATTTACTTTTTTTTATAGCTTCAGGGATGATATTAGGAGGAGCTCTTTCTAATCTTTATGATAGAATTGTTTTTGGTTTTGTTATAGATTATCTCGATGTTAGAATTTGGCCGGTTTTTAATCTTTCTGACACCTGTATATCTGTGGGTGTGGGTTTATTAATATTACAATCTTGCCTTAAACATAAAAGAATATAGACTAATTTTAATTATATGCTGAAACAATTCATTATACTTGATGAAAATAGTGGAATACGTTTGGATAAATTCTTATCTGAAAATCTTTCTGAATTATCCCGTTCTATAATTAATAAGTTAATTGATGATGGAGCTGTTGAAGTTGACGGTATAATAAAAAAACCTAGTTTTAAATTACGTATAGGACAAACAGTATGTATTGATATTAAAGAACAATCTTTAATTCTAGAACCTTTCAAAAAAGAAATAAAGATAATTTATGAAGATAATAATATACTTGTAATTAATAAGCCTGCACCCCTGGTTGTTCACCCCCCTCATCAAGGATATAATTCAACCTTAGTAAACGCTCTCATATATTTAAATAAAAAACTTTCATCTGTTAATCCTTTAAGGCCTGGTATTGTTCATCGATTAGATAAGGAAACCAGCGGAGTAATGGTCTTAGCTAAAGATAATGTCAGCCATGAAAATATTGTAAATCAATTTAAAAAACGAAGTATAACAAAAATTTATGCTGCCGTAGTATGGGGACAGGTTAAAAAAGATAAATTATCGGTTAGTCTGCCATTAACTAGGGATAAAAAAAATCGGCTTAAAATGAACGGAAGTTTTTTGAATGCAAAAGACGCCTACACTGAAATTGAAGTTGTCAGACGGTTAAAAGATAAAACATTGTTATCTATAAGTCCTAAGACCGGCAGGATGCACCAAATAAGAGTGCATCTTAAGTTTTTAGGGTTTCCAATCGTAGGTGATAAAAAATACGGCATTAAAGATGATTATAAAGAGTTGTTTCTGCATGCTAAAGAATTAAATTTTCGACATCCGGTAAAAGGTAATCTTTTAAAATTCACAGCACCTTTACCGGAAAGGTTTGATAGAATACTAAAAGAAAAATGAAAAAGTTAACGAGTTTGCGGGTTGACGGGTTTACGAGTTGAAATAAATTGAAATTGGTTGAAATAAAAAAAAATCGTAGAGAGGTCTAAGACCTGTCCGTTATAGAAGATAGAATAAAAAAACTAATTGTTTCTAATCCATAGGCGATAAGCCATCGGCCATTAGTCTAATATATAAAAAGAATAAATTTGAACATATTGCGCTTTTAAAAATATATGATAATCTGAATTATAAGCTGAGGCATAATGTATACAATAAACAATTTAAATAGTGTAGATAAAGAAATTAATATTCCTCCAGATAAGTCTATATCTCATAGAGCTTTAATATTTTCTTCATTAGCTCAAGGAACTACAATAATAAATCCTTTTTTAATCTGTAATGATACACTTGCTACTTTGGATTGTATTAAAAAATGCGGCATTAAATATGATCTCAACAAGAATGGATGTCTTATTGTCGAAGGTAATGGTATTTATTATCCCAAAAAAACGAAAGTTAAATTGTATGCCGGGGAATCAGGAACAACTTTTAGAATTTTCACCGGGGTTCTTTGCGGACAAAATTTTTCTTCATATTTTGATGCTCACCAATCATTAAGAAAGAGGCCTATGTCCAGAATTACCGGCCCTTTAGGACTTATGGGAGCAAATATAAAACCAAAAAAGACCAAGTGCGTAGATTATCCTCCTTTTATAATAACACCATCTAAAAAATTAAAGGGTATAAATTATAAGATGCCTATTCCGAGCGCACAAGTGAAATCGGCAATTTTGTTAGCTTCTTTATATACCAACGAAATAACTACAATTAAAGAAGCATATTTATCACGGGACCATACAGAACGTATGCTTTCTTTCTTTAAAGCCCCGATTAAAATTAAAAATAAGGCCATAATTTTGGAACCGCTAAAAAAATTAACCAGCCCCGGGAAAATATTTATTCCATCGGATTTTTCTTCTGCAGCTTTCTTCATTGTTTTAGGCCTAATATGTAGTAATTCTAGAATTATACTTAAAAATATAAATTTAACTCCTTCAAGATGCGGCTTGTTAAAAGTTTTGAAAAGAATGGGCGCGAATATAAAAATTATAAATAAAACCAATGCGTTTGAACCTTATGGA
>JAUVUO010000114.1 GCA_030601015.1 Candidatus Omnitrophota bacterium
AAATGGTTACCTAAAGGAGGATTTTTTTAAGTTAATAATAGTGAGCTTAAGAAGTTGTAATGCTTAAAAAGTGAGCAAATTGGACAAGGGTGTTCTAAAACGCGGGTGTTTTGTAGGACACCCTGTATTTATTTATAGATGGGTAATATTGGATAATAAAAAGTCAATAAATGAATATGGACTATTATGGGTTTCCTAATAAACAGGGATTATATGATCCACGATTTGAACATGATAATTGTGGAGTAGGCTTTGTTTGCAATATCAATGGGGAAAACTCTCACGGTATAGTAAAAGACGGTATTAATGTTTTAAACCGTCTAAGCCACCGCGGTGCGGTTGGGGCAGATCCTAAGACTGGAGATGGTGCCGGAATATTATTACAAATACCTCACGATTTTTTTTTAAAGATAACTGAAAATTTGGAAATTAGTCTTCCTTCCTTAGGAGATTATGGTACAGGATTAGTTTTTTTACCTACTGACCACCAGAATCTACAATTTTGTAAAAGTATTTTTAATAAGATTATTCATGAGGAAGGACAAACCCTTTTAGGGTGGCGCAGCGTTCCCGTGGATAATTCTGAGATTGGAGACGGTGCTAAGCAGAGTGAACCGATTATCGAGCAGGTTTTTATCGGAAAATTAAACGATAAAACTACACAATTGCAATTTGAAAGGAAATTATATATTATAAGAAAGCGAATAGAAAATATCATTATAAATTCCAAATTAAAACAGAAGCCTTTTTTTTATATAACTAACCTATCCAGCAGAACTTTTTCGTATAAGGGGTTATTAAAGCCGGATCAACTAGAAAAACTTTTTCCGGATTTAATTGATCCGGATATGAAAAGCTCAATAGCTTTGGTTCATTCACGATATAGCACAAATACTTTTCCAACTTGGGATTTAGCTCAGCCATTTAGGTTTTTGGCTCATAATGGAGAAATTAATACTTTAGACGGAAATATTAATCGGATGAGAGCAAAAGAAGGTTTATTAAAGAGTATTTCTTTTGGTGAAGATATTGAAAAAATTAAACCGGTTATTTTGCCCGGAGGAAGCGACTCTGCGGCTATTGATAATATGTTTGAGCTTCTTGTTTTATCCGGACGATCTCTAGCACATGTGATGATGATGTTAATACCCGGAGCATGGCAAAATAATAGCTTAATGAACGAGGAGTTAAAAGAGTTTTATAAGTATCATGCTTGTTTTTCAGAACCTTGGGACGGTCCTGCCAATATAGCTTTTACTGATGGAAAGAGTATAGGCGCGGTATTAGATAGAAACGGGCTTCGTCCGGCACGATACATTGTAACTAAACAGAATACCGTAGTTATGGCTTCAGAGGTTGGAGTTTTGGATATTAAACCAGAAGATATTTTAATTTCAGGCAGGTTAGAACCGGGCAAGATGTTATTTATTGATACTGAGCGCGGTTGTATCGTAGGTGATGATGAAATAAAACAAATTGCAGCAGCTGAACAACCATACGGCCGTTGGATTAAGGATAATATGATTGAGCTTTCAGATTTACCGGCAGAAAAAAAATGTTCTTCGGATAACAAAGACATTTTAGATTTGATGAAAGTGTTTGGTTATACAAAGGAAGATTTAAAAATAATACTTGCTCCTATGGCTGAAAACGGTTATGAGCCTACAGGTTCTATGGGGAATGATACACCTCATGCTGTTTTATCTAATAGGCCTCAGCTTCTTTATAATTATTTCAAACAGCGATTTGCTCAAGTTACTAATCCGGCTATTGATTCAATACGTGAGTCTTGCGTGATGAGTATGGATAGTTTTCTTGGGCCTCAAAAGAATATTTTAGATGAAACTCCCGAACATTCTCACAGAGTAAGAGTAAAAAATCCTATTCTTAAAAATGAAGATTTATATAAAATTAGAAATATAAAAGTTAATGGATTTAAAACCAAAGAAATTTTTATGCTGTTTGAAGTGAAGGATAAAGACGGATTTACTAAAGCTTTAGATAGAATTTGTAAGGAATCGACTGATGCAATAGAAAAGGGATATTCCTTTATTATTCTAACTGATAAAGGAGTTTGTAAGGATAAAGCGTCATTACCTGCTTTGCTGGCTCTTGGCTGTATTCATCAATATCTCTTAAGAAATGCGCTTCGTAGTAAGATAGGGATCATTGTTGAAAGCGGAGAAGTAAGAGAGATTCATCCTTTTGCGCTTCTGCTCGGATATGGCGCTGATTGTGTTAATCCATATTTAGATTATAAGATAATTAATTATTTAATTGGAACAGAGACAATAAATTTAGATTATGAAATAGCCGTTACTAATTATCGAAACGCAGTTGAGAAAGGGATTTTAAAAGTTCTTTCTAAAATGGGAATTTCAACTTTAGAAAGTTATAAGGGGGCTCAAATATTTGAAGCTTTAGGGATACATCAAGAAATAATCGAAAGGTGTTTTACAGGAACAGTATCAAAGATAAGCGGTGCTGATTTTGCGGTTATAGAGAAAGAAACTGTTTTAAGGCATTCAGAGGCATATTTGGATAAGCAGGTTGATTTGTTCAGTCTTCCGAACGGAGGAATATATAAGTGGAGAAGAGACGGAGAATTCCATCTTTGGAATCCGGAATCAATAGCTAAATTGCAGGATTCAACCAGAACTAATGATTACAATAAATTTAAAGAATTTTCTGAGTTAATAGATAATCAAGAAAAAAATCCTACAACTTTAAGGAGTTTATTCAAGTTTAAGGTTGAAGGTAAATCTATACCGATAGAAGAAGTCGAATCGGCAGAGCTTATTCTGAAACGTTTTTCTACCGGTGCTATGAGTTTTGGTTCAATTTCCGGGCCGGCGCATAGAACTATTGCGATTGCTATGAATAGATTAGGTGGTAAATCAAATACCGGTGAGGGTGGTGAAGATCCTGCACGGTTTAAGCCATTTTCTAATGGAGACTCCCAAAGGAGCGCGATAAAACAAGTAGCCTCAGGGCGTTTCGGTGTAAATACAAATTATCTTATTAACGCCGATGAGATACAAATTAAGATAGCTCAAGGGGCTAAACCAGGTGAAGGTGGACAACTACCTGGCCATAAGGTTAGTTCAATTATTGCAAGAACAAGATTTACAACAGAAGGTGTAACATTAATTTCTCCCCCACCTCATCATGATATATATTCAATTGAAGACCTTGCGCAATTAATTTTTGATTTAAAGAATGTTAATCCAAGAGCAAGGATTAGTGTTAAATTGGTTTCGGAAAACGGAGTAGGGACTATTGCTGCCGGAGTCGCAAAAGGCAAGGCTGATATGATTTTAATTTCAGGCGGTGACGGAGGAACAGGTGCTGCTCCTATGAGTTCAATGAAACACGCGGGTTTTCCTTGGGAATTGGGCTTATCTGAAACACATCAAACTCTTGTGCTTAATGGTTTAAGAGATAGAGTTCGCTTGCAAACTGATGGACAGATGCGTACTGGCCGTGATATAGCAATAGCGGCTCTTTTAGGCGCCGAAGAATTTGGGTTTTGTACGGCTATTTTAATAGTAATAGGTTGTGTTATGCTGCGTCACTGTCATCTTAATAATTGTTCTTTAGGAGTTGCGACTCAGGATGAAATTTTAGAAAAAAGATTTAAAGGCAGGCCTGAATATATTGAGAATTATTTTCATTTTATAACTCAAGAGTTGCGTGAAATTATGGCTAAATTAGGAGTAAGGACGATTAATGAAATGGTTGGCAGGACAGATTTATTAGAAATAAATAAGTCTATACTTCCTTGGAAAGCAAAAAAAATAGATTTTTCGAAAATTTTTTATGGACCTGAAGTTCTCGGAGCAAGCAGGACATATTGTGACAAACAAAAGCGTACAGATTTAAGTGCGGTTCTTGATAGAAAACTTATTGCATTTTCTCAAAAGGCTTTGGATAAGAGAGAACAGGTTAAATTAGATTTGAAAATTACTAATACTAACAGAGCTGTGGGATCTATGTTGAGCGGTGAAGTCTGTAAAGTTTTTGGTGACGAAGGATTATTAAATGACACTATTTATGTGAAATTTAAAGGAGTTGCCGGGCAAAGTTTTGGTGCCTGGTTAGCACAAGGGATTACTTTTGAATTAGAAGGAATTGCTAATGATTATGTAGGCAAGGGTATTTCAGGAGGGAAGATGATAATTTATCAGGATAAACAATCATCTTACAGTTCTGAGGAAAATGTAATTATAGGAAATACTACTTTTTATGGCGCTATAAAAGGCGAGGCTTATATTAGAGGCCTTGCCGGAGAAAGATTTTGTATTAGGAATTCTGGTTTATATGCTGTTGTTGAAGGTGTAGGGGATCATGGATGTGAATATATGACTGGAGGAAGAATAGTGGTTTTAGGTGATACTGGAAGGAATTTTGCCGCTGGTATGAGTGGAGGTATAGCCTATGTTTATAATAAAAATGATAAATTTAAAGAAAAGTGTAATTTAAGTATGGTGGCTTTAGAAGAATTAGAAGAAGATGATGAAAAGGTAATGTCAATTTTGATAAATAATCATTATAAATATACCGGCAGTAAAATTGCTAAAAAGATTATTGAGAATTTTTCTAATGAAAGTAGAAAATTCATAAAAGTTATGCCATTAGAATATAAACGAATTTTAGAAGTTAAAGAAGTGGAAGAAAAATTAGCTTTATTGGATGTTTCAGACTAATAGAAAACTTGGATTAATAATATGAAAAAAGATGTTAAAACTTTTTTAAAAGTTTTCAGAAAGGAATCAGAATATAGGAATGTCTGTGAACGTATAAAAGATTACGAAGACGTAATAATAATAAGACAGCCTGAAGTTTCTCAAGAACAAAGTTCCAGATGTATGGATTGTGGAACTCCTTTTTGTCATTGGGCTTGTCCTCTAGGTAATTATATTCCTGATTTGAATCAATTAATTTTTGAAGGTCAATGGGGAAAAGCGTTAAACTTGTTGCATCAAACAAATAATTTCCCTGAGTTTACAGGTCGTTTGTGTCCTGCTCTTTGTGAGTATAGTTGTGTATTAGGTATAAATGATGA
>JAUVUO010000192.1 GCA_030601015.1 Candidatus Omnitrophota bacterium
GGGATTTTGATTACCGACCATAATGTAAGAGAAACTTTATCTATAACTAATCGGGCATATTTAATTATGGGAGGAAACATTTTGGTTTCAGGCACATCGGAAGATTTGATAAATCATGATGAAGCAAGAAGGGTTTATTTAGGTGAAGGATTCAGAATGTGAGTAGACGAGATAAATTGCAGATAAAAATTCAGGTTAATTATTAAATCAGAAATTAATGGAGGTATGTATTTAAAATGAAAACAGAAGTAAAGAAGCTTGATAAGTTAAAGAGATTAGTTAAGATCGAAATCATGGGTGATACTTTTAAAAAAGAAAAAAAAGAGGTTTATCAAAAAAAATCTAAAAACCTTAAAGTTCCGGGTTTTAGGCCGGGTACAGCGCCTATGGATTTATTGGAAAAACATCATAGTGAAGAGCTAAGAGATGATTTGATAAAAAAAACGGTACCTATTTTTTATCAAAAAGCTATAGACGAAAATAAATTAAACCCGGCAAGTTTACCCCGGATTTATGATATTAAGGTGACCGCCGATGCTTTGATTTTTTCTGCCGAAGTAGAGGTGCAGCCGGAGGTAGAGGTTAAAGAGAAATTTTATAAAGGTATAAAATTAAAGGATACTAAAATTTTAGTTAAGGATGATGAAGTTGAAAAAGTAATAAACAATTTGAAAGAAGGAATAAAAAAAGCAGTTGATAAGGATTTAGATGATGATTCTTTAGCAAAATGGGCTTCTTATTCAGACATTGACAGCCTCAAAGATGCCGTTAAGTCTCAATTATATGTTGAAAAATTGAGAGATAAAAGACAGAAGATAGATTTAGATGTTAGGCAGAATCTTTTAAAATCGTTTAAAGTAGATTTACCTGTTAGTGAAGTTGAAGAGCGCCAAAAAGAGCTGGTAAAAAGGGAAATTTATAATTTGAGTAACAGGGGTGTTACGGCGGAAGATATAGAGAAATATAAAAAAGAACTTCAGAATAAATTAAAACCAATGGCGGAAGAAGAGGTTAAGCTGATTTACATTTTGAGAGCTATTGCTAAGGCTGAAGGATTAAAAACTGAAAATAATTTAGGAGATGTGGTCTTTGGTTTTATTTTAAGCCAAGGGCAATATTCAAAATGATAAAATGTTAAGAATATCTGTTTATATTTAGGTATTGTTTTTTAAAAAAGGAGGATATAAATGAATAACCAAATGTATGTTCCTATGGTTATCGAACAGAGCGGCAGAGGTGAACGCGCATATGATATTTATTCCCGGCTGCTTAAAGACAGAATAATCTTTATAGGTTCTGCTATTGATGACAATATAGCTAATGTCATTATTGCGCAGATATTATTTTTGCAGATGGAAGATTCAAGTAAAGATATAAATCTTTATATTAATTCTCCGGGAGGGTCTATTACTTCTGGTATGGCTATATATGATACAATGCAATTTGTTAAGTGTGAAGTTTCTACCTATTGTATCGGACAGGCAGCTTCTTTAGGCGCGCTTTTGCTTTGTGCCGGCACAAAAGGTAAGAGATTTACATTGCCTAATTCTAGAATTATGATTCATCAACCCTGGGGTGGAGCGCAAGGTACCGCGGAAGATATTTCAATACAAGCTAAAGAGATTTTAAGGTTAAGGACTAATTTAAATGAGATCCTTTCTTTTCATACGGGACAGTCGATAGATAAAGTTAAAATTGATACTGATAGAGATTATTTTATGAGCGCGGCTGAAGCTAAAGAATATGGTTTGGTGGATGAAGTGATATCTAATGATACTAAAGTTAAGGGTGATAAAAAATAGGGGTTAATTCAATATTTTTGATTTTTTTAGAAAAGAAGTAATGTTATGATACGTGAAATCTTGATGACTCCCGGGCTGTCAACAGTATCATATTTTGTTAGAGAAAGTTTATCTAAAGAGATGATCTATCATCGTACAGATGAGTTTAGGTCAATTTTAGGAGACGCTCATGTAGGGTAAAATAATTTTTTTGTATTGAAAATCTTGGATTAATGCGTGCTTCTTTCTGAACAGGCGCTAAGCAGGCAGTAGTGACAGATTCATTTTTTTAAAAGATAAGGTAATAGTAATTTCAGGTAAGGTGACAGAATAGATTGTATCTAATAAAAAGATTATTTCGTTAAAGTATATTAAATTATGAGTGTTTGTAAATCGTTTAAATTTAGCCTTTCTGATAAGAAAAGTATTAAAAAGGCGGTATTACTATTTTTTTTAATTTTGGGATGTTTTTTGATTTCAGAATTCCCTGTTTACGCGTACAAAGTAACGATTGTTTATACTGGCAATTCATACTCTTCGCTTTATCCGTGCGGAAAGTGTTCTCCATCAGTAGGCGGAGGTGTTTCTAGACGGTCAGAGGCTATAAAGAAAATAAAGGGAAAAAAGGAAAATGTAATTATTATTGATACTGGTAATTATACTGCCGGAGGCGGGGTAGGTAGTGGAAGTATAAACCCTGGATTTGATAAAAAAAGGAGTTTGTTGAATTATCAGGTGATGAACAGGATAGGGTATGATGTAATAGGTTTAGGTAAAGATGAATTTATTTATGGTAAAGATTTTTTGTCTGAAAATATAAAAGAATACGGATTTAAAGTAGTAAGTGCCAATATTAAAGCTGAAGGCGTTTTGCCGTATACCATTAGCGAATTTAATGGTTTTAAGTTAGGTTTTATAGGGTTGAGTTCAAAAAGTATTTATAAAAAATACGGGATAGAAGTTGAGCCTTATGAAGATTCTATATCGAAAGTTTTAGATGAATTAAAAAATAAAGTTGATTTTACGGTTCTCGTATCTGCAATTGGAGAGAAGGATAATGTTAAACTTGCAAAAAAATTCCCTCAGTTAAAAGTGATATTATCATCAGGTTCCAGTTTAAACTCGGACCCTTATACTCAGGTTAGAGATACTATTATTTTTAAACCCGCGTATCAGGCGAAAGCTTTAGGAATAATTAATCTTGAGGTAGAAAATAATAAACTTTTAAGTTGGAGTTTTGAGAGAGAAGGATTACCTTTAGAGGCGGAAGAAGATATTGAGATAAAAAAAATAATTCCTGAATGTTTTGTTAAAAATGATTGTCCTAAAAGAAAGGGGATGATTGCCGAATGTCAAAATCCGGCAGAGGTTTTTTCATCATGCGAATACTCTAAGGTTAAAAAAATAAAAGCTTTGGTTATTATGGATGAAAATTGTCCGTTTTGTGAGATTAAAGTGCCTAAAAAGAGGCTTAAACGGCAATTTCGGGGTATTGAATTTAGAAATATTCATTATGAATCTGAAGAGGCAAAACTAATTATTAGTAAATTCAGGCAAGATACTTTACCTATTTTTGTTATTGATAGTACAATCAAGGAAGAAGAAAAATACAAAGAGTTGAGTTCATTTTTTGATGATAGAGGTGATAATGTTTTATTA
>JAUVUO010000238.1 GCA_030601015.1 Candidatus Omnitrophota bacterium
GAGGATTACCGGTTTTTTCTGAAAAACTTTCAGCTTCAGGTAGGACGATTTTGCAAGCTTCTAGTTCTTGTTTTTTATCTAAAGGGGCCGGCTGTTTTAATAAGTTCCAAAAGAGGCCAGATAAAAAAATAATTATAAAAAATAGTGATAGTATTTTATATTTTTTCATATTAATAGTTTTATTGTATATTTAATTTTAAATGGAAGCAACTTAAAAATATTATTTCGAGGGATTTTAGTAGAAAAGTATAAATTTTATTAGGTCTATTATATATTAGAAAAGCAGTTTGAATCTATATTCTACACTTTTTTTATAGAATGTAGGTTTCCCTTTAATTTTGTTGAAAATATTTATGCTTCCTTTCTCTTGGAGCCAATCTTCGACTTCTTTTGCCTTAAAATAAGCATAAAAAAGATCAGTACCTAACATTTTTTTCCATTTTTTTCTTAATATTTTTTTCTCTTCTTCTTGAGGAATTCTGTCAGCATAAGCTTTGCCATTAATTAAATCTAAAAAGAAGTTATTTTTTTTTACATTTTGTCCTTGATTGTAATAAGTTATAGGATCAACCCCTTCAAGGCTAAAAGAAGGGTCTTCGGCGACAGGACAGAGGATATCAATGATAGAATTAGTTCCCTGCCCAAATACAGGTAAAGTAATGAATACCGCACTGTACAAAATGATTGCAATTTTAACTAAATAGCGCATATTCACCTCTCGTTTAAAAAACTACTCCTATCTAATAGATAACACATTTATATATCAAATACAAGAGTAGCATATTTTTTTAAAAGGTAAACTCTAGTTGGTTTTATTAGGATTTTTAGTCACTAAAAAAAATTGAAATAAATTCTTTTAAAAAATTTCCTGCAGATTTCACACTATCAACTGAACCGTCAATTATTGCTTTAGCTTCTTCCCCAGGAGCTCGCCATAGGCCGAAAAGTTTATATTTAGTTTGATTCCTTTTTTCAGGTTTTTCTCTTTCGTAGACCTCATACTTATAAGCTTGTTTAATCCTTTTAGGCCCCTCAACGAAAAGGCCGTATAAAGGTGCGCCTATGGTTTCTACAAGATTTTTACTCATATTTATCAAATGATTTCTAATAGAATAAGCATAAATGGGATTATTTATAAGAAATGTTAAAATTATAATAACAATTATTTTATTAAACTTTTTCATTTTTTTAGCTCCTTTACTCTTTCGAAATATATTTTTTTATCTTTTAATTGGTGGATAAAAGTTTTTAGTTCATTGTTTCCACGGTAAGGCCATAACCCAAGATTTTTTGCTTCTTTGTATGCTTCTTTAGGGCCTTTTCGTTCAATTACTACTCTATATAAAGCAATCATTGTTCCTGTTCTGTCTCTGCCGTTTGCGCAAAATACAAAAACCGGGTGATTTTCAGGGGTTAAAATTATTTCTAAAAAACTAAGAGATTGTTCATCAGTGGGACGTTTATATACACTTAGAGGGATATTATAAAAATTCATTCCTAAGTCAGAAATTAAAGCTTTTTCTGAATTTAATTCATCATTTTCTCCACGCAGACTAATAAGAGTTTTTATCCCTATTTTTTTAAGATTTTCGAATCCGGATTTTTTAGGATGCCCACCTCGATAAAGAGTCTCTGTAACTTTATGAAAGTTTGGAATATCTACAAAAGGGTCTTTCATATAATTTAAATAAGCGCAACCGCAGATAAGTATAAAAGAAAGGAATAATCCGAAAATCTTCATTAACATTATTATAATGTTTTTATTCACTCTTTCAATATTTTTGATAAAATATAAAGTATGAATATATTAATGTGGATTTTTCTTTTAATTACAATATTATGCTGGGGGATAACGCCGTTTATAGAAAAATACGCTTTACAAAATATTGATCCAATAGATGGATTATTTGTAAGATGTGTTGGTGTATTCATTATTTTTTCTTTGTTTTATATATTTTCCGGAAGAATTAAGAATGTGTTTGATATGCCATTAAAAAATATAGGGTTATTCATTTTAAGCGGAATCTTAGCCGGGTTAGTAGGTATGTATTTTTATTTTAAAGTTTTAAAAATTAGTCCAACATCAAAAATTGTTCCTTTAGCTTCAGTATACCCTTTAATTACAGCTATTCTGGGTATTATAATTTTCAAAGAAGGTATTGGCTGGTCGAGGATAGTAGGAACAATTTTAATTGTTATCGGAGTTTTACTTGTGAAATGAGGGATGATAATGAATTAAAAAAATCTGAATATATACGCAATGAAATAAATTTGGATCAATATATTATCATGCCAAATCATTTACATTGTATAATTATAATTCAACGGAATATAACGGGCGGCCAGCCATGTTTAGAGTACAATAGATAGGTAACACTTTCTGCCATGACATAGGTAACACTTTGTGGCATATTATAACCAAATAGAAGGAGGTGATAATATGCCGTGGAAAACAATAAATGTCATGGACCAAAGGACAAGATTTGTAGTATTATCAAAACAAGGATTAAAATCTATGAAGGCATTATGTGAAGATTTTGGGATATC
>JAUVUO010000130.1 GCA_030601015.1 Candidatus Omnitrophota bacterium
GCGGCCCCTACAATCATTTTATTATTTTTCTTTTTTACCTAATAGCTAAGTACTACGAGCTTCTTCCTACATATGCAAGCTTTTAACCGCGGAATAAAAACTTCTAAATACATCTCTCCTTCCAACAATTCCTACCATTTTATTGTCTTCAAATACAGGAAAAGTATGAATATTCCTATACTTCATTAATGCTATAATTTTATTTAAATTAGTAGATTTTTTTATTTTAATAACCTCTGTTGTCATGGCAAATTTAACCGTAGGATGAGATTTTTCAATTTTACCATTCTCTACAATATCACCGGAAGTTATCATATCCATTACAAGAAAAAAATCAGTTTCTGTAATTATACCCACAAGTTTACCTTTTTTATTCATCACTGGCAACCCGCTAATCCTTTCTTTAATCATTACTTCCGCGACATCAGACAAAAAGGAATCTTCCATTGTAGTAACAACCCGTGACGTCATAATATCGCCTGCAGTGATAACATTTAATTTTTTTGTCAAATTGGTTAATAAAATTTTTAAAGCTTTTGCCATATAACCCCCCTCCTTATTTTCCTTGGGTTAGTAGTACTGATATAAAAAATCTAAATATTCCTATCAAAAACGGATTTAACTTTCTCTAAAAATTTTTCTACAGAATACGGCTTTATAAAAAAAGCTTCCGCGCCAATATATTCAAACATAGTTTTCATCGCTGGTTTTCCAGATTGTATAATAATTGGAATATTAGAATAATCTTTATTTTTGCGTATTTCCTTAAAAAGAAGATATCCATTCATATCGCCTCGTAATACCACAGATGATATAATTAAATCTACCCATTTATTTTTAAGAACGTCCAGAGCTTCAACCCCTGTAGATACATAATCGACTAAATAATCTAAAGATTCCAATCTATCTTTAACAACCTCTGAAAACGCGATATCACCGTCAACTATTAATATTCTTTCTTGGGCCATCTTCAAACTTCCTCCCCATTTAACAGATTTTGCTTTTTCTTTAAGAGATATCTTTCGTTCTTCTCCATAATACAAAGAATAACGTTTCCCATATATTTCAAAAGGAACAATAAAAGGTTTAGATGTTGAACCCGGGATAACTATAGTAAGTTGGTCTTTTGTTACTTTGAAAATAATCCAATTTTTTCTGTAACAAATCTTAAATTCTACTTTATCCCAATGTTTCGGGAAATTCGGATCTATTTTAATTCTATCTTCCATGATAGACAGCCCCATAAAACCTTTAATAGCGATGACTATTGACCCACCCATTACTCCGGTATGAATACCTTCAGTAGTGGTTCCACCTTGGGTATCATAAATATCCGATTTAAGAACTTCCATAAACCACTTCCACGATTCTTCTCCTTTACCTAATAAATTTGCGATGTAACAATGTACAACTTTACTTAAAGTAGACCCGTGAGTAGTTCTTTTAATATAATACTCATAATTAGAGCGTAATTTGTTTTTATTAAAACGATGCCCTAAACTTTGAAAAAGTTTTTTAACCTCCTGAAAAGGAAGAAGATAAAATATCATCAAAAAATCTGCTTGTTTAGCAACCTTATATTTATCAGGAGATTTACCCTCACTTTTTAATATTCTATCCATTCTCTGGATATTACCGTATTTAGCTTTATAAAACTTCCAATTTAATTCTTCTAAATCAAAATACCCGTCAAATTGGCCAACAATTCCGTCTTCATTGAAGTTTATCTTTATATTGCTTGAAATATTAATCCATTTTTCTAATTCTTTTTCTGTCAAACCAATTTTATCTAAAATATTTTTTCTATCATTATCCGGCAAAATATCAAGAATTTTAAGCGCTTTCTTCTGTACCCAAGCTATCATTAAATTACTATAGGCATTATCTTTAAGTCCCGGTTTAAATCTTCCGGGAAGTTTTTCATGAAATTCATCCGGCCCCATTAACCCATCAGTATGGTAACTTTTATCTTTCGGATTATACTTTAAAAGACTCCTGCCAAACTGTGCTATAGACAAAAGCAATTCCGCCCCATACTTGCTAATAAAATGTATATCTCTTGATAGTTTACAGTATTGCCAAACATTATACGCAATAGCAAAAGATATATGTCTCTGATTATGGCTATAATCAGGCCCCCATTTCCCCGACAAAGGATTTAAATGAATCGTTTGAGTCTCTTCTTCTCCGGTAGTTGAACTTTGCCAAGGGAACATCGCCCCTTTATACCCATTTTTCAATGCAGCCATACGTGCCTGCGGTAACCGGCGGTAACGATAAAGAAGCAATGCTTTCGAAATTTTAGGCATACGCAAATCATAAAAAGGCATTACAAAAAGCTCATCCCAAAATACATGCCCGCGATAAGCTTCGCCATGAAGCCCCCTGGCTGTAAGTCCGGCATCAATACTTTTATTATGTTTGGAAACAGTTTGTAATAAATGAAAAGTATGAAGTCTCAACACTTTTTGAGAAAAAATATCACCTGTAACTTTTATATCATACTTATCCCATAGCGAAACCCATATCTTTTTATGAGATTCTAAAATTTGGTCAAATCTTTCCGCGTGTTTAACGGAATTAATTGCCAACTTTATAGGTACCCCTTGACATTTATCTTTAGATGTATAAATAGCTACTATCTTTTCAATATCGTATTTATTTTTTTCAGAAACATTTATTTCAAAATCTTGAAAAACACTTTTAAACTCATTAGAATTAATTATCTGTACCGGTTTTATCTCCTGATCCCCATTATAAATACGGGTTATAGCTGCTTCGGCAATATTAACTTTTGAATTAGTTGTATCCACTGAAAGAAAAATCCCATTTTTTTTAAAATTCCCTAAAGAAAAATTTTTAAAATGTTTCGAATTTAAATCTCTATACCTAGATACACCTTTATTCTCAACAGTTCCGTCAAGAGCAGACCTCACTATTATACGCCCGTTATAATTTTTCGGAATAATAGTATATTTTATCGCGGCCCTATGAGGATTGGACATATGCACAATTCGCTGTGACATTACTAAAATTTTGCGGCCATGTTCGTCTTGGATACGCATATTTCTTAATAAAATACCTTTACGCATATCAAGTTCTTGATAATAATCATCAATTTTACAATTTGAAGGATTAATCCATTGTCCGCCTTCAAGCTTAAATGTCAAAAATAACCAATTCGGGCAATTAACAAGATCATCATTATATATTGACCTGCCTGAAATATTAGTTTTTAATTTATTATAAAGGCCTGAAATGTATGTTCCGGGATAATTTATTCTGGAAGCGGCAGACTCATACACGGCACCCCTGACACCAAGATAACCGTTACCCAGGGTACAAAGAGCCTCTCTTAACCCTTCCTGCGAAGGCTTATATCGCTCATAAGTAATTTTCCATAAAGATGATTTATTTTTAGATTTTATTTTTTTATTATAGTCTAAAGACATCATTAAATAACTTCTTAACCTCTGTTGGTGAATTCAACTTAAAATCAGCTGATGATGGATTGTCTGTCTTTGTAACAAGAATGCCTGTACCCCGGGTACGAATTGCCCGGAAAGCGTTTTCATCAGTAACATCATCACCAATATATATCACCGAAGCTTCTGACCACGAAATACCTAAAGCTTTCATAATCCACTGGATAGCCTTTCCCTTATCCCAATCAATATCAGGTAAAATCTCAAAAACCATTTTACCTTTCATCAATTTTAGCTTCTTGTTATCAGAAATAACTAAACTGACGACTTCTTTAATTTTCTCTAAATATTTTTCATCTACTAATCTATAATGAACAGCAACACTAAACTTTTTTTCTTCAATCAATATATTTGGGATATTATTTAGTTTTTCTGATAAAAAAGCTATAACATCATTGATTACAGGGATAAGATCCTTAACTTTTGGCTGAACCATTGATACTCCGGGGCCATCAATATCACATCCGTGACTCCCCGCGTAAAAAATCCCCTGAATACCTACAAGTTTTTGAACATCTTCTCTCATTCGACCGCTAACAATGGCGACAGAATACTTTTCCGCAAGAGCCCTTACAGTCATTCTCATTTCTTCATCAAGAATTGCATAATCCGGACGGTCAACAATTGGCGTTAATGTCCCGTCATAATCAAGAAAAAAAACCAACTTTTTTTTGCAGCAAAAAACTGATTTTGCCGAACGGAAAAATAAAGGATTAACCATTATTTTACTCTCGGTGTTTTTATTCTCCTCAGGACTATCCCAGAATTCAAACAATGGTTTGGGTTTTCTATTAAACCAGGCTTGGAAATATTCAATATCCAAATCAGCCAAATCCGAAACAACAATATCCGCACCATTATCTAAAAGCTCTTTTGAATTATTTTGCCGTGCAACACCAACCACCAAACCGAAACCACCGTTTCTTCCAGCCAAAACACCGGCACTAGCATCTTCAATCACAATCGAATTTTTCGGTATGGTATTAAGATTACGGGCCGCGGTTACAAAAATATCAGGCTCAGGTTTACCTTTAAGCCCCAACTCAACAGACACCATACCATCAACTCTCGTCTCAATGATATTTTGTATTCCCGCTGATTCTAAAACAATTTTACAATTTTTTGAAGAAGAAGCCACACCCACTCTAATGCCGTTATCTCTAAGATTTTTTATAAGTTCTATAGTTGAAGAATAAACATCAACTCCATTAGTATCTAAAGCTTTACTAAACATTGCATTTTTTTTATTACCAATACCGCATACAGTTTCCGCGTCTTCTTTATCCGAAGACTCCCCATAAGGAACACTGATACCTCTTGACTCTAAAAA
>JAUVUO010000053.1 GCA_030601015.1 Candidatus Omnitrophota bacterium
AAAATATTAGTTGGACAGTTAGAGTGTCAAAAAGGTGATGTAAGGCTAGGAACCAAAATAGATCTTTTATATTACGATCAGCTTAGAGAAGAATTGGATGAGGAAAAGACTGTTAAAGAAAATATTTGCGGGCCCGTGGATACCATCACAATAAACGGAAAGACAAGGCATATTTTTGCGTATTTGCAGGATTTTCTTTTTTCACCCGAGAGAGCAAATACGCCGGTTAAGGTTTTATCTGGCGGAGAGCGAAATCGATTGCTTCTTGCGCGTCTTTTTACTAAACCATCAAATGTTCTTGTGATGGATGAGCCAACCAATGATTTGGATATTGAAACACTTGAGCTGTTAGAGGAATTGCTGCTTGAATATTCCGGAACACTTTTTTTGGTAAGTCATGACAGGGCTTTTTTAAATAACATTGTAACTTCTACAATAGCCCTTGAAGGTGAAGGGGAAATTAATGAATATCCCGGGGGGTATGATGATTGGCTGATCCAGCGAAAACCAGTTGAGAATAAAGAAAATGTTAAATCTGTCTCTAAGAAAGAAAAGGTTAAACAGAATAAAATCGAAAAATCTAAAAAGCTTTCTTATAAAGATGAACGTGAATTGAGAAAACTTCCGGTAAGAATTGAAAAAATGGAAGAAGAACAAGAGCGAATTTTTAATATTATGGCTATCCCTGAGTTCTATCAGAAAGATCCAAATGAAATCGTCCAGTTTAATGAAAAACTTGGTAAAATAAAAGAAACTCTTAAAGAGCTTTATAGTAGGTGGGAAGAATTAGAAGGTATGAGTAAAGGCAAAGGGTGTTGCTGATAATTCCAAAAAATTACCGAATCAAACAGAGGATAAAAAAATATATTGATAAGGCAAAAAAATATTAAGTAACTAAATTTTTTATTTCTTCTTCTCCGCTCATTGTTTCAAAAGAGGCGCTGTTGCAAAATATGCTAAAAGTTTCATTCCCTCGGAAGTGCGAATCCCGAAAGCCAATAAAATCAATAGTTCTGGATTGTCCGGTCAAGCCGGACAATGACAAAAGGGTATTTTGCAACAGCGCCAAAGAGTGTTAGCGGTTTAAAGTATCTTCAAATCTTTGATAATTGCCGGACACTATTTTCTAAAATATAAAATTGTAGGATTTTTAAAATCAAGACAATGAACAAGTTCTAAAATTTGTTAGTATTGAAGCCATTGTCTCTTTGATTATTAATTGTTAAATTTATGTTCTCCTTATGGAATTAGAGAGATAAGTTTTTAGGGATATATATAATTTTTTTTCCTTTTTAGAATAGAAGTTCCTGCTAAGGTTATTTCTTCGCGATCGTGATAAAGCTGCCGTATTTTTAGTAACGAACAATAAGAGGATAATCCGGTCTTTGGGGTTTTAATTTTTTTTAATATAGCAATCGGATCTGTTCGGCCCACTTTTAAGTTTACAATGAAATTTCTGCACCAGCTTCGTTTTAACCACTTAGTAATGATATTCAGGATAATGTCCGGATTTTCTATTATATCGCAAAATAACCAGTCCGTAATTAGCCCTTTAGGAGGAATGAATTTAAGAGCATCTTCTTTAATATGTTTCACTAAAGGGTGGGATTTTATAGGTTCATTTAGAGGGCCATTATCAACCGCAATTACATAAGCTCCGCGTTTGAGAGCACTATAAGTCCAACCTCCGGGAGCAGCACCCAAATCAATGACTTTTTCATTTTTTCGAGGTTCTAACCCAATAATATTATATGCTTCTTCTATTTTAAGATAAGAACGTGAAGGAGCATCCTGGCACATTTTCATGCGTTTTTGTCCTAAAGAAAGGGCATTTAACGCGGCAAATCCATGGTTGAAATCAGTCAAATAGACAAAAAATCCTTCACCGAATTTTGAAATATAAGGTATTCCGTTTTTTAAGAGTTTAGATACTCTGGATGCTTTTTTATTAAGTTTATTGTTCCAATATGTCTTAATTGTTTTAGCCCTTGAGATTAACTTTTCATTATTAACAGAGCTGAAAAAAAAAGGCCATGAAGAACTAAGAATTTTTTTTTGAATTGAATCCATAAAAAGATCTATAAGTTTTGAGGCAAACGCGTTAGATGACGGCGCTGTTATTTCTATGGGGTTTTTAAATATAATTTGTCCAAAACATAAGTCCTCAGGTCCGCTTATTTGAGACTTCGGGACTGATTTAATAGAAATCCAGCCATTACCACTATTTTTTGTGATGAAGTCATATAAGGCTATTTCCCGGGATAAAATTTTTTCATATCCAGATTTACATGTTATAAATAAATTCATATTAATATTTTATGTTATCAAACATTATAAGCCTAATGGAAAAATATTATCATAATTTTTATTTTTATCCATAATTTAAGTGCAATGGCGCTGTTTTATAATTGAACCCTCTCCTGATTCAAACGATTAAAAGATAATTTTGTCGATAAAAAGTTAATGTTTTTAATCTGTGTAATCAGGGAATGTTGCATTTTTCAACACTCCCATAATATATTATTTGAGTAGGTGTTACTAATTAAATTTTTTTATAACTGATAAATTATGAGAATTGCATAAATAAAGGTTGTGAGAAATATCTTATGCAAATTTCTGTTTTTTTGATATTTATATGTTATTATTGTATAATATCTTTTTATATAAATGCGATAAATAAAAAAACTTTAGCCGGCCTTTTTATATATAAGGTTTATTTAATGTATTAATTTTAACAGAGGAATAATTAATGAAATTTACAGAACTGAATTTACCCTACCATATTCTAAAAGCTCTTGAAAATATGGGGTATAAGGAATTGACTCCTATACAGGAGGAAGCCTACCCTATAATTTTATCTGGACAGGATCTTTGTGCTTTAGCTGAGACCGGATCAGGGAAGACAAGTGCATGCGCTATTCCTCTAATCCAAAGAGTTGATATTAAACAGAATAGTATACAAGGTATAGTTATTGTCCCGACACGGGAATTATGTATACAGTATGTAGATGAGATCCAGAAGATTGCTAAAAAAACAGGGGTGGTTCCTTTTGCTGCTTATGGCGGTTTTGATAAGTCTATTCAAAAGGCAAAGATTAAACACGGAGTCCATATTCTAGTCGCGACCCCGGGAAGATTAATGGATCTTATGTATGATGGAACGGTTGATCTTTCAAACGTCAGATGCGCTATTCTTGATGAAGCCGATCAGCTTCTACAGGTTGGTTTTTTTGAAGATATAGAATTTATTATGTCATGTATTATTCATGAACATCAAACTCTTCTTTTTTCAGCTACCATGAGTGATAAAATAAAGGAACTTGCTCATGATTGTTTGCGTAATCCTAAACATATATCTCTTGTTGCCAAGAGAGCTATTCCCAAAAGCATTAAGCATTATTTTTTATATATTAATAACAGCATGAAATATAAAGAACTTGTTAAATGTTTCGAGAGAGAGAAGATTGTCCAAGCTATAATTTTTTGTAATGCCCGTCATTTGGTGAATAAGCTCTATGGGCGTATAAAAAAAGATTTTAAAGATGCTGAATATATACACGCGGGGTTAGATCAAGGTAAACGGTCTTCAATATTTAGACAATTCAAGAAAAAGAAAATTCGTTATCTTATTGCTACGGATGTCGCGGGCAGAGGATTAGATTTTTCACATGTTTCACATGTAGTGAACTGGGATTTTCCCAGAGGAGAACAGTATACTCACCGTACAGGACGTACTGGCCGTATGGGGAGAAAAGGTAAATCATTCACTTTTGTTATAAAAGATGATATCCCAGCTCTTCGGGATCTTATAAAAACAATAAATGTTGTACCTATATGGATTGGAAAAAATCCTCTTCAAAAGAAAAATCAACCCTTATCAGACAAAACCGTTTGAACCTGTTTTGTCTGATAAGAATTTTTTTAGATGAGATTTAAATGGGATATAAAGAAATTTTATTAAAGCTGCCTACCGATTATACTGATGATCATCTGGTGATAGAGATAGAAAAAAAAATAAATTTAAAAGAATTTTCCTACCGAATAAAAAGAAAAAGTCTCGATGCTAGAAGTAAATATAATATTCATTGGCTAATTAAAGTTGAGGTTTTATCTAAACATCTAAAAAAAAATTCTCCTATTGAATCGCCGGTGCTGCATATTCCCTATAGAAAACGAAAAGAGAAAATTGTTGTGGCCGGAAGCGGGCCGGCAGGTTTTTTTTGTGCTTATGTACTTCAAAAATCAGGATTTAATACAACTATAATAGAGAGAGGGTCTGAAGTAAACAAAAGGGTAGAGGGTATTAGGGTATTTGAAAGTACAGGTATATTTGATTCGGTAAGTAATTATGCTTTTGGCGAAGGAGGGGCAGGAACATTTTCCGATGGTAAGTTAACTTCAAGATCTAAACATATATTACAAGAAAGGAATTTTATAATTTCAAGCTATATCGAATCAGGGGCTCCGGAAGAGATTCGATATATGGCTCACCCTCATCTTGGCAGTGATAATCTTAAGATGCTTGCGATAAATCTTAGAGAAAAGTTTTTAAATTTAGGAGGAAATTTTCTTTTTGAAACATTTTTAAAAGATTTAAAAATTGAAAATAAAATAGTAAAAGCGGTAATCACAAGTGCAGGGGAAATTGAAGCCGATAAGTTTATAATTGCTTCCGGTAATTCCGCGTATGATACATATAGAATGTTATTGAGAAAAGGGGTGAGATTTCGTACAAAAAATTTTGCGATTGGTTCAAGGGTTGAACATCCGCAGGAAATTATTAATAAAGCTCAGTGGGGTTGGGAAAAAATTCCAGGAGTTAAGGCCGCTGAGTATCGGCTTACATCAAAAGGTGACGGGGTTTTCCCAGTATATACATTTTGTATGTGTCCGGGAGGGGCAGTAGTTCAGGCTGCGGCTTATGAAAATACAAATGTAGTCAATGGTATGAGTTTTTATAAGAGAGATGGGAAATTTGCTAATGCGGCTTGTGTTGCTGGAATTAATTTAGATAAAATAAACGGCAGGACGACATCACCTCACGAAGCTCTTGATTGGATAGAGAGGCTTGAACAAAATTTTTATAAATATTCAGGAAATTTTAAAGTACCATTTTGCGGTATTAAAAATTTTATTAAGAAGAAAGGTAATCCCAAAATATTGGAATCAAGTTATCCTTTAGGAATTAAGTCAGCTCCTTTATGGGATTTATTACCTCAAGAAGTAAGTAATTCTATTCAGGAAGGGTTAAAGGATTTTAGTAGAAAGATAAAAGGGTTTGATTCAGGTAATATTATGGGGCTTGATAGTAAGAGTTCATCTCCTATTCAGGTTATTCGAGGTGATGATATGCTTTGTGATTGTTTTGATAATCTTTATGTCGCGGGTGAGGGCAGCGGTTATTCCGGCGGAATAATGTCAAGCGGAGCAGACGGAATAAAGACTGCTTTTGCAATTATAGAAAAAATTAATTTATAATTTTTCCTTTACAAAACAGTTGGGATTAAGTAAAATTTTTTTTTTATAACAAAATACTTTATAAAAATTTTAATAAAAAGGAGATGTTAAAATGGAAGGGAAAAAAATACTTATTAGCGGGGCAGATGGACAACTAGGAAAAGAATTTCAAAAAGTGTTAGCTGAAAAAAGTATTGAGTTTTTTTCTTTTTCAAAGGAGCAAATGGACATTACAAATTTTGTAAGTGTAATTGGAACAGTTAGTGATGTGAAACCGGATATACTTATTAACTGCGCGGCTTATAATTTAGTTGATGAAGCTGAATCAAATTCTGAGTTGGCTAATGAAGTAAACAGCAAAGCTTTAGAAAATTTGTCTGCAGCTTGTAAAAAACATAATGTTTTTCTTGTTCATTATAGTAGCGATTATGTGTTTGATGGGACTAAAGAAGATTTTTATAATGAGGATGATACCCCTAATCCTTTAAGCGTATATGGTAAAAGTAAATTAAAAGGAGAGAAAATAATAAAAGAGAATTTAGCGAGTTATCTTATCTTTAGGTTAAGTTGGGTGTTTGGTGAAGGGGAAAATAATCTTCTTTACAAGGCTTATCAGTCAGCCAAAACAAAAAAAGTTTTAAAGATGAGCGCGGTTGATGTTTCTATTCCAACATATACAGAGGATATTGTTAATGCTACTCTTTTAAGCCTGGAAAAAGGATTAAAAGGACTGTATCATTTATCCAGCAAAGGGTATTCCTCACGGTATGAGTGGGTTAAATACTTTATGTTAAAAATGGAAATGGAAAATATTATTTTACCGGTTTTTAAAAGTGAATTTGAAAGTAAAGCTCAAAGGCCTAAGTTTTCAGCTTTATCAAATAATAAAATTTGCAAGGATTTAGGCATTATGCTGCCTTATTGGGAAAACGCGGTAAATAAGTTTGTTATGGCTTGTCAGTGGGAATAATAATAAGAAATAATGGCGCTGTCTTACAATTGTGCCTGCTCCTGATTTTAACGATTAAAAGATAATTTTATTGATAAAAACTAATGTTTTCAATCTGTGGAATCAGGGGCAGTTTTATTTGGCAACAGTCCCTGATTATAGTAATATTAAAAATGAAAAAGCGCAGAGTTTTTAAGTGCCGTTAGAGATGATGAACTTTGGCGCTGTTACAAAATACCCTTTTGCCATTGTCCGGCTTGACCGGACAATCCAGAACTATTGATTTTCTGGATTCGCACTTTCGCGGGAATGAAGCTTTTAGCTTATTTTGCAAAAGCGCCACTTCAAAATTTATACTTGATTGATTGATGGAATCATGATAAAATTTCAAAAAGAAAGGTAAAATAAGGGAATATAAGGCAGTTAACCAGAAGAAAAGGTAATAAAGATAAATGGTAAATAATTCTATAATGACTACTAAAGAATTAGCAGAATATATCAAAATGAATGAGAAGACTGTCTTGAAAATGGTTAATAATGGAGAGATTCCAGGCAAAAAAATAGGCAATCAATGGAGATTTCACTTAGCAACTATTGATAAACATTTGCAAGGTGATATTATTAAGTATTCAGATGAAGAATTAGATTTTATAATAAATACTGCGGATAAAATTAAACCTTTGTCTAGGTTAACCGGTTTTGATTATATGAATATTGATTCTCAAGCCAAAACTTCAGATGAAACACTTTTAGAATTGACAAAGATTGCTTGTGAAAGTAAATTAACATGTAAAGAAGATAAACTTTTAAACGAACTTAAAAATCGTGAAAAAATGTTAAGTACCGCGATAGGAAAAGGGATAGCTGTTCCCCATGCACGTCATCCTTCTATAGAATTATTTAAAGAGTCAAAAATAATTTTGCTGCGTACAGACCAAGGGATTGAGTTTGGAGCATCGGATGGAGTGCCCGTATCCATTTTTTTTATGACTTGCGCTCAAAATGAATTTATTCATCTGCGTTTATTGTCAAAGATTTCAAGGTTGCTTCATAGTAAAGGTATTATCGAAAGCTTTAAGAATGCGGAAACAAAAGAACAAATAATGCAGATATTCTTAATGTTTGACAGAGCGTACATGTTTTCATAAAGAGCAGAATAGTAATAGAGGAGATTATATTTTTAAGTTAAGAAGATAAAAATAATAACATTTAAAACAAGGGGTTGTCATGATTAAAAAAAAGGTATCGATGGATGGAAATACAGCGGCAGCATATGTTGCTCATGCGACTAATGAGGTAATAGCTATTTATCCGATAACGCCTTCTTCGGGAATTGGCGAAATGGCGGATGAAAAATCAGCTAAAGGTGAAGTTAATATTTGGGGGCAAGTACCGGTAGTATCAGAATTGCGATCAGAGGGGGGCGCTTCCGGAGCGGTTCACGGAGCCTTATCCGCGGGGAGTTTGACTACTACATTTACTGCTTCACAAGGGCTGCTTCTTATGATTCCAAATATGTTCAAAATAGC
>JAUVUO010000235.1 GCA_030601015.1 Candidatus Omnitrophota bacterium
TTAAAATTAACGCGTTAGAATTCGCGAATAAATTATTAATGGAAAAAAAAGTTGCTGTTGTTCCGGGAAAGGCATTTGGTAAAGGCCTGGATTATTTCATAAGGATATCATACGCTAATTCCCGGGATAATTTAAAGGAAGCAATTATAAGGATAGAAGATTTTTTGAAAAATTTATAAAAAATGGTAACGATAAAAAAAATAAAAGTCGGCAAGCATTTTGTCGAAGCAATTTTAACAAGATTAGGAGAGAGGAATTTAATTGTTTTAAAAGGCAGAAAAGGATATATTATGTGCGGTTATTTAAATATAAAAGCGGCTGATAAATTTAAAGATATAGGTGTCAAGATTGTAAATGTGTCTACTATAGAAGAGGCTGTAAAAACAAAAGTTCATTCTATGACCTATGCCGCAAAGAAATTAGGGATATATAAAGAGCAGGAGATAAAGGATGTTCTTGAAATTATTGTTTAGCCTAATAATTGCAATATTTAATTTTAATTTTTTATGGGGGACAGCTAATGGCCGGGAAATATCTGCTTTAGAACTCAAATTTTCTTTAGAGCGGTTATCGGCAGAGTATAAAGTTTTGGCTGAAAAAAATGACAAACTGATAAGCAGGCATCCTCAAGATTTAGAGTTGAGGATGCAGGCAGCAAGATTTTATTATCAGTTTAGGGATTATGTGAAAGTGAAAAATATTTTAATGGGTAGAAATTCGAAGGAAGCCAAAATGATTTTGGCAAAAACTTTTGTGAAATTAAAAGAATATAATCGAGCCATAGAGATTTTTGAGCAATTAAAACCTTTGCCTAAAGAACCGGAGTATTTATATCTTTATGGTGAAGTCTTGGTAAAAAATAATTTATTTACCAAGGCTATAAAAATATATAGAGAAGTGAAAGAACCTTTCGGGATATTAGCTAAAAATAGAATAAAAAGCATACAGTCCTCAGTTGAAGGGTCGATTCCTGTTCAGGTAGCGGAAATATCTAAACAAGCTGAAGGGTTTATTGATCTGGTTAAAGATGAAGCTGCTGTGATTTTGCTTGTTGATGAGGAGAATGAAATTACTTCCGATAATACATCGATATCACAAGCGCATATTATTGAAAAGATTTTAAGTGAGAGGGGCAAAGGATTAGCCGAAGTAAAGATTGGTTATGATTCAACATATGAAAGAGTAGAATTAGAATTTGCCAGGACAATAACTAAAGAAGGTAAAGTTATTTATGCGGGGGAAGAAAATATTAGAGATGTAAGCAGGTATTTGAATTATCCTCTTTACAGCAATTCCAGAGTTAGGATAATTTCTATGCCGGCAGTGGATGTAGGTTCAATAATTGAGTATAAAGTGAAAATATATTCATCTAAATTGATTGATGAGGATAAATTTTGTTTTATTTACCGTTTGAGGGAAGCGAATCCTATATTTAAAGCAAATTTCCGGTTTATTATCCCTAAAGCAAGTCCTGCTAATTTTAAATGTTTTAATCAAAAATATGCCGATGATGTAAATCTTCAACCGGTTATGGAAGAAAAAGATAATAGAAAAATATATGTATGGAAATTTAATCAAATAAAATCAATTATTCCTGAGTATTCTATGCCTCCTATATCTTTGATTAATCCTGGAATATTGGTTTCGAGTTTTTCTTCTTGGGACCAAATTTATAAATGGTGGAAATCGTTGTATGAAGATAAAATTGAACTTTGTCAAGAGATTAAAGATTTGGTGGCAAAAATTACAAAAGATTTAGATAGTGATTTAGATAAAGCTAAAAAAATTTACGAATTTGCTGCAAAAAATATACGTTATGTGGCTATAGAATATGGAGATAGCGGCTATGAACCTCATCATGTTCAGGAGGTTTTTAAGAATAGATATGGGGATTGTAAAGATCAGGCAATTCTTCTTACAGCTATGTTAAGAGAAGCCGGTCTCTTAGCCTATCCTGTGCTTATACCAACAAGATCCGCTTATTCAATAGATACCAAGTTCCCGTCTATAAATTTTAACCACGCTATTTGTGTTTTAAAAAATGAGGGAGATTTAATATTTATGGATCCTACAGCGGAAACAACTCCCTTTTTAGATCTCCCTATTTCAGATCAAGATAGGGACGTAATGGTGTTTTATAATGATGGTTGGGATATAGTTAATACAGGGCACATTAATAATAATAAAATTAATTATGAGATGAAGATATCTCTGGATAACGAAGAGAATGCCGCAATAGATAGAAAAGTAGTCAGCGAAGGATATTATGCCGCAGCGTACAGGGGATATTTGAAATATACTCATCCGGAGATAATCAAAGAAAGTATTCAAAAAAAGATGAGAGAGTTGTCTCCAATGTCAACTTTAATAAATTATAATATTGAAAACGGCAATGATTTTGATAAGAACCCTATCCTTACATATAGATTTCAAGCTAAGAAATTTCTTAATCCAGCGAGTAATTTCAGGATAATACCGGTTTTAGATCAAATTTATTTAGATCGTAGTTTAATAGGGAAGGAATCCCGAAAATTTCCAATCGACAATGATGCTTTTTTTTCAAAGGAA
>JAUVUO010000099.1 GCA_030601015.1 Candidatus Omnitrophota bacterium
AATCATTAATGATTCATTAAATGAAGGTATCCTTAATGAAAATAAAAAAATTGAATTTGTCAAATCTATAAATAAAACATTTTATTCGGAAGCTGCTGACATTGGTGAATGGGGTAAAATTAAGAGAGAAACGGAAAAGTTTTTTCAGGATGGATTAATTTATGAAGAGGCAGAAAAGAAATTGATAAATAGTTTAATCCGTATTTCAGAAATCGGCCGGGCTAGAAGATTAAATACGAGAGTTTCTAAATATAAAGAAAAAGTTGATTATGCCGGAGTATGGAAGGAAACTGTAAGAAACATAGATGAAGATAGTAAGGCCAAAGAAAAATTAAAAAGTTTGATGGATGGCCTTGTTAATGCTTCGACGATGCAAGAGGTAAAGGCTACAAGAAAAGAATTATTCGAAAAATTGGCAGGCTTAAAGAGCAAGGCTGGAGATAAAACCATATTTAAAAAAATGGAAGAACTTATACGAAAGACAGTAAAGATTAAAGAAAAGGTGTTATCAACGAAGGAGATAGCAAAATTGATTTTGGGATTGAATGAATTTCAAAATTTGAGTAAAAACCATAATGACGAAATTGATTCCGTGCTTAAAGAGCTCAGAGAAGTCTATTTTGAAGAAAAAGAAGTTAGCCGGGAATTAATTGGTAAAATAAAAAATATAGATTATAAACTTTCTAATATAAACAAAATTTTGATTACTAAAGAGAGTAACATGAGTTATAAATTATTTGTTTTGCCCCGAAAAATGGTTATTAGTAAATTATCTTTATCTAATGTTAGAGTTATTTGTGAGTATCGCCAAAATATTTTAAAAGACGTGACTTCTGAAGTTAAATGGCAATTTCAAGGGACTGGGGAAATAGTGATAAATGAAAAAGGATTAATTAGCGTGGTGTCTTTGGGCCGGGTAAAAGCTATCGCTGATTAAAATGGAATCAAAGCAGAAGCAATAGACATTTATATTGTGAAATCTTTAAGATAGTATGATGGAAGAAAATAATTATAGGTTCAAAATAAATAAAGGTTTAGGAATGTTTTGGGTGAATTTTTTTGTTATATTTATTTGTATATTTTCTTTCCCCCTCTATTTGTTGAGAGCGGAAAATATTTTAGATAATGAAAATACGGCAAATATTACGAGGCAAGAAGCCTTTATTAAGTATGGGCCTCCTAATAAAATAGATGATTATAAATGGTGTTATGACTATCCTGATAATTTTTGTATATCTTTTTCTAATGATTCTGCTGATACAAAAATAATTATTTTCCCCTATGTTTCTGTTGCTCGAGTAGGGGTGCCTTTTGAAATCAAAGCTTTTATTGTAAAAGCCAATTCAAGGATTGAAGAAATCACTTCTTATGTGAAATGGATAATAAATGATAAGGATATGGTACTAAAAAAAGAAGGGTTTTTTAGCCCTATAAAAAAAGGCAAAACTGAGATTTTGGCTGTTTATAAAGATATAATTAGTAACCCGTTAAATATATTCATTAAAAACCCGGCTAAAATTATCCAAGAGGATATAAATGAGGCAGAGACTAATGAGGCAGAGACTAATGAGGATAAGCTTTTAATGATTGATGTTTTTCCTTACAACCCTGTAATTGGCAAACATAGTTATATAAAGTTTTCAGCTTTAGGGGTTTTTTTGAATCCTCAAACAAAAAATATTTTTAGTAAAGAAATTTCTTCAAAAGTGAGGTGGTTTTATTTATTTAAAGGTAATACAAAACAAAAACTTCGAAATACTATATATTTTCGTGATTCAGGGACTTCTAAAGTATATTGTGAGTATAGGGGAGTTAAAAGTATTCTTCAGGAGGTTAAGGTAGAAGATGCTTTCAGCCCTATTGAAGGTTTAATCAGAAGTATACGTTTAGTGCCCGCTGTTTTGTTAGCGAATGAAGGTTATACCGTACAGTTAAAAGCTCTGGCGACCCATTATACTAATAAAGTTGATAATGTCACTTCTCGAATAATTTGGAAAAATATTAATGATACTGTTGGTAAGGTTGATTCAAACGGCAAGTTGAAACTATACGAAGAGGGCCTGATTCAAGTTGTAGGCAGAATTAGAAATATTAAGACATCAACCTCAAAAATAATTGTAAAGAAAGAATTGTCCGATGATGAATATTTGGTTGATGGTGTTGTGAAAGATGAAGAAATGGATGAATTAATTGATGAGATGTCCGAAGACGAAGATTTGAAAAAAAATATCGAACAAGATGATGGAGTATTCAAAATAGAGAGCATTAAAGATGCTGTAGAAAAACTTTTTTTTTCAGTTAATAAGAAATTTATCTTAAAAGCTGAACCTTATTTGGTTAATTTATCTTTAGGGGAAGAGTCTAAAGTTAATGTTAAGCTCTATTATTCGGATAGTATTGAATATGATGTAACGTCATCGGTTAAATGGGAAATTTCATATCCTGAAAAAGTAAAGATTGAAAATGAGAACATAATAGCTTTAAAAGAGGGAACAGGTACTATTATTGCTAATTTAGAAGGAGTAGACAGCAATACTATTAGAGTAGATATAGATAAAGCTAAATTGAAAACGATTGTTTTACGGGGGAAACAAAATCTTATTAGAGTTGGAAAAACTATTGCTATCGAAGCTGAGGGGATTTATACAGATGGCAAGAAAAAAAACATCAGTGATTTAGCCCAATGGTATGTAGATAATAAAACAGTCATTGAACATATTGGTAAAGGCAGCTTTAAAGCAAAAGGCAAGGGCGAAGTGAAAATTTATTGCCGCTATCAAGGGGTAAAAAGTTTACCTTTGGTTTTGATTGTATATAAATCACCGGTACAGATATTTTTAAGTGTGTTTTTGGTTATTTGCAGTCTATTTATAGTGTTGCAGATATTCCTAACCATTAAAATAAACAATTTGAACAAATTAAAAGTAAAAGATCCGGCGCTTTTTATTAAGACAATTTATTGTAACTTTAAAAAAGTTATAAAAGTTTTTGGGTTAACTTGCGAAAACCATATCACTCCTCTAAAATATTCCAGGATGATTGAAGAAAAATTTTCTATAGATGAAAATATTTTTTGGAAGATTAGCTGTAAATTCTCAGAATTCGAGTATAGCAGCCATGTCGTTAGATATGAGGATGCCTTGGATTTTGGACTTAATTATAATAAGGCAATGTTTCTTCTGGCTAAAAAAGTTCCTAATTTTTTTGTGAAATATTTAATATTACTTTTTTTTCAGTATCCTTTTGTGATATAGTGGGACTGTTGCCAGAGGCAACATCCCCTGATTACTCAGATTGAAAACATTAATTTTTTATCGCTAAAATTAGTTATGGGTGCTATTATAAAGTGGTGGAAATATATCAAATTTTTTTCGCAAAAATTTTATGGTTTAAATATTTATTGTAAATTTTAATATTATTATGGATAAGATTATTGAACCGGTTGGCGATAAAGTTTTAATTGCTCAGGATAAAGGAGATGAAAAAACCCATTCCGGTTTATATTTACCTCAAGGTATTCAAGAAAAAGATATGGCTCAATTAGGCAGAATAATTAAGGTCGGCCCGGGATATCCTGTTCCTGACCCAGGTTCAATTGAGCAGGAACCATGGTCTAAAACGTCAAAAAATAAATATTTTCCTCTTCAGGTAAAAGAGGGTGACCAATGCATTTTTTTAAAGAATCAGGGGGTGGAGATAAATTTTGAAGGAAAAAAGTATATTGTTGTGCCGCAATCAGCTATTCTAATTTTGCTCAGGGATAACTTTGCGGAATAGACAAACCGGAAAGATATAGAACAAGTTGAATTCAAGAATATTTATGTTAAAACTTTTTGTATTTTTAATAGTAACCGGGTTTTTAATTGTAATTTATGTAAGATATCTTCAATCTAAAAGTGTATTTTTTCCATATAAAGAATTAGAAGGTGATCCCTCTTTAATGGAATTGACATTTGAAGATGTTTTTTTAAAAACCGCGGATAACGTTGATATTCATGGCTGGTTTATTCCATATCCGGGATCTGAATTTACAATGTTGTATTGTCATGGTAACGCCGGCAACATTACTACCAGGTTAGATAAATTATTAACAATGCACCAGCTGCGAATAAACGTTTTGGCTATAGATTACCGGGGTTACGGTAGGAGTAAAGGTGTCCCTACAGAATCAGGAGTATATTTAGATGCTGAATCAGCCTATGATTATTTAATTCATAAATTAAACTTAGATCCTGGAAGAGTTGTTTTATACGGCGAATCTTTAGGCGGAGCTGTAATAATAGACCTTGCTTCTAAAGTTGAAGTGGGAGCTTTGGTTTTGGAAGGGACTTTTTCTTCAGGGAAAGATATTGGGAAAAAGTTTTATCCGTTTATCCCAAAAATATTTATACCAAATTTATTTGATTCATTAAACAAAATTAAAAAAATAAATAAACCCAAATTATTTATACATTCTAATATTGACGAAGTCATACCTTTTGACTTAGGTAAAAAACTTTACGAAGCTTCACCTGAACCTAAAAAGCTTTTCCCCATAAAAGGTACTCATGGGACAGCATTCGTTGAGTCTCAATATGAAACTAGTAAAGAGATAGCCCGATTTATTGAAAATCTAAAATAGACAAGAAAATGAATTAGTCTATTATGTATAAAGGTATTAAAAAATATTAAACTGAGGTATAAAAATATTTTAAAATATGTTTAAATTTATTATATTATCAGCTTTTATCGTCATTTATTTAGAAGGTTGTTCATCTTTAAGATATACGGAACAGTTGTTAGTTTTGAAAAGACTTTCTGATAGTCAAAGGAATATAAATAATTATTTAGGTGAACAGGAAAAATTTTTTGAAAAACTGTTGGCAGACATTAAAAAGGAAAAAATAGAATTAGGTACTTCGAAAGATGACTTTCTAACTAGTTATGGAAAACCGGTATTAATACGTAAAGATTTTAAAAAGTCTATGGGCGAAGTTTTCCTTTATCGATACCCCACAAAATATTTCAATTCAGATAAAGTGTATGTTTATTTTGACCGATTTGGAAAATTAGTTAATTTGGAACATACCCCTATCAGTAAATAAATTAAGCCCGAAAATCTAATAGATCTTCCTTTTTATATGAATAGGACGGTGTCGTAAAATGGAGCTGTTGAGAAATTCTCTTTTGCATTTTTTTTTGAGATCCCGTCCTGCCTATCAGCAAGGTCTCTGACATTTGACAGGATGCCCGGTGTGAAGTGTCATTCCTTTCTCCCCTTTGTCATTGCCCGGCTTGCCCGGGCAATCTATTAGTTTTAATTCTGCGGGATTTTTAGATTTCCTGACTGGGCCGCTGGTGTGTTATAATGAGAGGGCAAAGATAATTAAACTATTAGGGGGGACTGTTGAGAAATGCAACAATCC
>JAUVUO010000017.1 GCA_030601015.1 Candidatus Omnitrophota bacterium
TGAAATATGAGCCGACAGAAGATGTTACACTTATTGGCGGTAAATTTAAAAGCCCATTCTTCCATACAGACATGCTGTGGAAGGGATGTATACGTTTTGACGGGTTTGCCGCTAAAGTATCGAAAGAATTATTAGCTGACAGCGAGATTCCAACAAAAGGCTTTATTACAGCAGGTTATTTTCCTATTGATGATAAGAATTCTCAAGACGAACATCTTTTAGCAGTTCAGATAGGGACAGAATCAAAGTTTAATGATGGATATGCCAAACTTAAGACAGGTTTAACCTATTATAGCTTTGAGAACATGAAAGGATTAACTCCGGGAACATCAGGAAGTGGTGATTTTGTCTATCCGAAAAATACCAATACAGTAGACGCGTCGTCAAAACTTGCCTATGAGTACCAGGTTCTTTCTCCTATAGTCGAAGTATCATTTAAAGATTTATTAGGTACTATTGATGTGCCATGGGCTCTTTTTGGGGAGTATGCCAATAATTTGGAAGTATCAAAAAGCGATGAAGCTTGGAGATTAGGTTTGCGTTTAGGAAAAGCAAAAGCCCAAAAGAAAAATGATTGGAAGATAATCGCGCAATACAGCCGTCTTGAAAAAGACGCATTTTTGGAATTATTCCCAGATACTGATTTTAATGGCGGAGGCACAGATGGCAAAGGTTGGGAATTAATTTTTGATTATGTAATCGCGGACAATGTGATTCTTTCATTAGATTACTATAATACAGAAAGAATTTCAAGTTCAGATAAAGATGAGCAGATTTTACAAACCGATGTGACAGTTAAATTCTAATTTTTAGGTATGGTAAGAAAATATTTAGGCAAGAGAGCAAAAGTTGCTCTCTTGCTTTTTTATTTTTATAGCTATTTGAACGATATAGGGTACTCCCGGGGGTGGAAGTTTTGGGTTTAGGGCTGATGGCTATCCTATGGGGGGTAGAAGTGTACATAAAATTATCTGAATTGTGACAACATACACCCTACAGCCTGCCTGCCGGTAGGGGAGGGACTGTTTATGATAATTATTCCACGGATATGATTGGGGATAATTACAAATTCATCCAATTTGAAATTTTGGAAATGGTCAAATATTTTCATCCATGTTTTTTTGTTCGCCTTATTGATTGATTGCCGATAATATAATTATTGATTGATATTGGTAGAGTTTAAAGTAAAATAAATATATAATTAAAATTCGAAGTCATTCCGGAAAATGAGACTTCGTCACAATTGTTTTTCGTCATTCACACAGAGGCCGGAAACAAAAAATTTAATAGAATCAGCGCTATTAGATTACCCGGTCAAGCCGGCAATGACAAAACAGATATTCGGACACAGTTCTCGTCGATTACGGAAGAAAATAACAGATAGAGAAAAACTATAATTTAACTAATTATTTTTTACAGCACCTGCTTTAAACTTAGGAGGTAAATATGTTTAGATTTGGAATGGGCGAATTAATAATTATTCTTATGATTGCATTATTATTTTTTGGAGCGACACGGTTACCACAGGTTGCGAAAGCTTTAGGCCGGTCGATAAAAGAATTCAAGAAAGGAGCGAAAGAACTAAAGGATGATATAGAGGAAGAAACTAATGACGATGATAAGAAAAAGAACTAATACTTAATTTATTATAAATGGGCTACGATAAAAAAGTTACGATTGAACAGCATTTGGATGAATTAAGAGGATGCATACTTAAATCGTTAGTTTGTTTTGTTTTGTGTGCTATAGTAGTTTCGGCGAGAGTACAAAGTATAATATCCTTTTTTGCAAAACCAGTTGGAACTTTGGTGTTTATAACACCTCAAGAGGCTTTTGTTGCCAACGTAAAGATGGCTCTTTTTATAGGGCTAATTATTTCCACACCTTTTATACTTTATCAGGCATGGAAATTTATTTCGTCAGGATTGTTACCTGTTGAGAAAAGATATGCCTATATTTTTGGCCCGATATCATTGATTCTTTTTGTTTTAGGAATTTCATTTGGCTATTTTGTCATTGTGCCGATAAGCATGAATTTTTTGCTTGGATTTTCAACGGATGTAATTAGCCCAATGATAACCATAGATAAATATATTTCATTCATATTCACCTTGTCTTTTTCTTTTGCTTTGTTTTTTCAATTACCGGTAGTACTTATATTTTTAACAAAAATTGGTGTAATAACACCTAATCAATTAGGAAAAAGGAGAAGAGAGGCTATTGTATTAATATTTATTATAGCAGCAATAGTTACACCACCGGATATGGTTACTCAAATATTAATGGCAGTACCGCTAGTTTTGCTTTATGAAATAGGGATAATATTTTCAAAAGCAGCCTATAAGAAAAAGAAAACAATAAAACAATTTTAATTTAATATGTTGTTTGTATTGGTTATAAATTAGCAAGAATCCCGGGATGGAAATTTTAGGCCTTTTTAAGAACAAGGAGGATAAATGAAAAAAATATTGATTATAGAAGATGATCCGGACTGCGGAAAATCTATTCAGTTATGTTTAGAGAAATACGGTTACGAAGTTGTATTGGCCAAGGATGGATTTGGAGGGTTAGCTAAAGTTAAAAAGGAAAATCCGGATTTGATTATTCTTGACCTTATCCTTCCGGCTATAGATGGTTTTGAAGTATCAAGAATAATTAAAGGTGATTTCGAAGCCAAAAATATACCGATATTAGTATTATCATCAGTTAAAAACAAATTAGATTTCAAATTTAAAAAAGGTGTTGCCTATGATGATTGGTTACCGATAGATGATTTTTATCAAAAACCTTTTAAATTTAAAGAATTACTTGAAAGGATACACAAATTAGTAAATAACGATTAACAAATTATTATTTATTAGAAATATATTTTTTTCGTTGGATTAGACAAAAATATTCTTTTCAGTATATTGACAAAATCAGACATTTTTTATACTATTAGAAGAGGATGTTGTCACTTATAAAGATATAAATTAGACAAAGATTAGGTTTGAATAAAAATGCTTAAAAATGTTTTGTTAGTCGATGATGATAAGCTGTTTAGAGAAGAGTTTATTGAGTGTTTTGAGGGGTTAGGTATATTAGAAGCATCAAGCGGTGAGGAAGCCTTAGCGATTTTGTCAAAACCCAATGATATTGATTTAGTTATACTTGATGTAAATATGTCAGGGATAGATGGAATCGAAACATTAAAAAAAATAAATAAAATGATACCAAAACCTTCAATTATAATATTGACAGGATATAGCTCAACGGATGTGGCAATTGAAGCACTTAGAGGGCACGCTGATGATTATATTGAAAAACCCTGCGATTTAGATAAAACCCGGGAGATTATAAAAAATATTTTAGATAAAAGAAGAGTGGATGAGAAGGTAATTACAAGTAGATTAGAAGCAAAAATAGAGAAAGTAAAATATTTTTTAGAGAGAAATTGTTCTAAACGAGTACGGTTAGAAGATGCGGCTGCTTTAGTATTTCTTAGCCCAAAATATTTAAGCAGGGTATTTAAACAACACACAGGAATGGATTTTACTGATTACAGGTTACTAAAAAAAATTGATTTAGCTAAAGAATTTTTAATGAAACCAAGCTATAATATAAACCAAGTAGCAGATAAATTGGGATACCAAAATTCCGAATCATTCACACGCCAATTCAAAAAATTCACAAAACGTACCCCAACACAATTTTGTTGTGAAATGGCAAAAAAAATAAAAATTTAAATAAAGCCTAATAGTAAAGTACAAACAATTATATTTTTAAAAGTTATAAGCCATAACCGGAAAATGCGGCATTTCTCAACACCTCCATTAACAGACTGTGTCATAATCTCTGTTACTAAACAATTCCCTTGTCATTCCGCGCTTGATACGGAATCTATGATTCATTAATGCTCCAATAGTAGTTTTAAAGGGCCTGTTTATATATTTCGTGAAATAAATTATTCTATTTATTGTTATAAGTGGGATTAGGTCAGAATAAAGAGGAAATAGACCATTTACATTAATTTTTTGCCTTGATAAAATAAAGGTGGATGGAAGATGTATAAATTAGAAATATTTAATTCAAAAGTACAAAAAGGGTAATAAAATGGCAGAAGAAAAGATTTTGATAATTGATGATGATAAGGATTTTTTAGCACAATTAAAAGAAATCATTGAAATGAGCGGTTATACCCCTATGGTGCTTGATGATAGCACCAATGCTTTGAAATTTGCAAAAAAAATGGAACCGGATGTAATTTTGTTAGACCTTAGAATGGATAATTTAGACGGATACGAGGTGGCGGAACATTTACAGCATTTTCCAGAGACAGCTAAAATTCCTATTATTGCTATGACAGGTTACTATGATGAGGAGAAACATAATCGGCTTATGAAGGCCTCTAATATTCAGGTTTGTTTAGAAAAACCGTTTAACCCTTTAGATGTTATAGCTCAAATTGAAAATGTTTTATCAAACGCTATAAACGGATAAAAAATAAAATAAACAATGCGTATTATATTAAGAATACAGAAACGGTTACCTGCCTACCTGCTGGTTTCGACTGGCAGGTGGCCCCCCTCCTTTCATGGTAATAAAATGTTTTTCCGAATTAAATAATATATGTTCAAAGAAACAAGCATATATATCTTTTGAATTTTTATCAAATTTTAAATAATTACATTGGAAAAGATATTGTGTCGGTATTCTTGACATTGGTGTCTAATTATGTTACATATATATAAACCTGAAGATGTTGCTGGGAGGCTGCAGACATAGGTTTTTTTTATTTTTAATAAATTTCGGGATCGTATTTATGAATATCGATAACATAATTAAAACAGATATCCTTAAAAGTGTTTTTTCTTCAGATATTATGGAAAAAGAAGCTTTAAAGTCTTTTAAAGATTTGCTTTTCCAGGATTTATCATTATGCATGAAAGCTGTAGGAGCTTTGTCCGGATCAATATTCCTTTTTGATAAAGTCCAAAACGAGTTGGTTTTAGCAATTGCTAAAAATAATAATCATATTGATTTAGAAGGTGCACGTAAGAGGTTAGGAGAAGGCATATCAGGTAAAGTTGCTCTTGATAGAAGGCCATTGTTAGTAAAAAACATAGAGAACGAAATTTTTTATGATTATAGGCCAAAATATGATCATTATCAGTCAAAATCCTTTTTGTCTATTCCTTTAGAATATTCAGGTGACCTTATAGGTGTAGTCAATATAACAGATAAATCGACAGGGATTCCCTTTGATGATGAAGATCTGATTAGAGTTTTGAATATATCTAAGTATTTAGGTATATCAATAGCCAGCCTTAACAATTTTTTAGAAAAACAAAAGGTATTGGTATGTAGTTTAATTAGAGAAGTAGAAACATTGAAAGAATCGATTAACCAATCAAAAAAGTTTTCATCGCTAGGTAAACTTGTTGGTAATTTTGTGCATGAGATTAATAACCCCTTAGATGGAATAATCCGTTATATTAATTTAAGTTTGGATTGTATAGAAGATAAAGAAACTGCTAAAAAATATTTATCGGAGACAAAAGAAGGTTTAAGCAGAATTACAGGACTGGTGAAGTCTTTATTAGATTTTTGCTGGAGTCTTACTCCCCAAAAAAGAAAAATAGATATAAATATGGCGATAGAAGAAGCTCTCTTTCTTTTGAAAAATGATATAATGTCGCATAATATATCGATAGATAAAAAATTTTCATTGAATTTACCGAAAATAGTTGATAGCGGATTAAAAATAGTTTTTACAAATATAATAAAAAATGCCTGTCATGCAATGAAACTCAAGGGCGGAACCATGACAATTCATACATCTTTAAAAAATAATTATTTAGAAATTAAATTTAGTGATACCGGAACCGGAATCCCTAGAGATATACAGGGAAAAATATTTGATCCCTTTTTTACAACAAAGAGAATGGGTGAAGGTACCGGATTAGGTCTAGCAATAACTAAAGAGATTGTTGAGAATTCCAACGGTAAAGTCGCGGTGATTAGTGAAATTGATAAAGGTGCTGCCTTTATTATTCAGATTCCTTTTATTTAGGAGTAGATATATGGGCGCTGGTGCATAATAGTATAAGCGCCTGATTACACCGATTAAAAAGCTAATGGTTTCAATCTTTATAATCAGAGATTAATCTGTGTAATCAGGGATTGTTGCATTTCGCAACAGTCCCATATGGCAAATTTTAATAACAATTTTTTTAAATTTTAAGAACAATGATTAACAAAAAATATATTTTAGTAGTAGACGATGAACCCTTAACCAGAAAATCATTGTGTGAGATTCTTAAAATTGAAGGATACAAAGTTGATCAGGCTTCAGATGGAGAAGAAGCATTAGAACTTATTAAGAACAATAGACCGGAAATAATAGTAACCGATTTGAAAATGCCGAAAGTTGATGGATTGGCATTATTGAGAGAGGTAAAATTAAAATATCCGGATATAGCTGTAGTTTTAGCAACAGGTTATGGTTCAATAGAGACCGCAGTATCAGCTATGAAAGAGGGGGCTTTTGATTATGTTACTAAACCGATAATTGATAATGAGATTAAAATTATAATTAAACGGATATATAAACAAAAACTGATTATTGATGAAAATATATCATTAAAGCAGAGGCTTGCAGCTAATAATCGTACTACTTTTCATAAAATTATCGGTCAAAATCAGAGTATGCAGAGAATCTATAACTTAATTGAATCAGTTGCCCCGACTAACGCCACAGTCCTTATACAGGGAGAAAGCGGCACAGGCAAAAGTTTGATTGCCCATGCTTTACATCAAAGCGATGCTGAAAGAAAAGATAAATCATTTGTTGAAGTTAGTTGCGGAGCTTTACCTGAGAATTTATTGGAGAGTGAATTATTTGGCCACGTAAAAGGTTCCTTTACCAGCGCAATAAAAGATAGAAGAGGGAGATTTGAAACAGCAAACGGAGGAACAATATTCCTTGATGAAATTGATGCTTTTAGCCCTCAATTACAAGTTAAACTATTAAAAGTTTTGCAAGAAGGCGATTTTGAAAGAGTTGGTGACTCAGAAACTATCCATGTCGAGGTCAGAGCTATTGCCGCGACTAATCAAGATTTAAAAAAACTTATAGAACAAAAACTTTTCCGGGAAGATTTATATTACAGGTTACATGTAATTTCTATAGACATCCCTCCTTTAAGGGAAAGAAAAGATGATATTCGGCTTTTAACCGAGCATTTTTTAGAAGAATTTTCAAAAAAAATAAAGGATAAAAAAATTAATAAAATATCTGAAGAAGCTATAGAGATATTATTAGCTTACAACTGGCCGGGGAATGTCAGAGAGTTAGAGAATATTTTGGAAAGAGCCATAATATTATGTAAAGGGGATATAATTGTAAAAGCGGATTTTCCTGATTTTTTACAAGATTTAAAAACGCCTAAATCAGTGTTAAAACAAGGCAAAAAATTATATCTTAAAGAAGCTCTGAAAATATCAGAAATGGCAATTATTAAAGATGCTTTAACCCGGTGTAGGGGTAATCGTAAAAAAGTTTCAGAACTTTTAGGTATAAATCGAACAACTTTGTATAATAAGATGAAAGAGTTTGATATTTTGGATTACGTAGAATAATATTTTATATATTTTTGTTCATCGAAAAGATGAATGCGGAGAATAAAATGAAATTAAGACAGTCACAAAAATTAACACAAACATTATCATTGACCCCGCAAATGAAGCAGTCTCTGCATGTTTTACAACTTCCTTTAATAGAATTGAAAGAATATATCGAAGCCGAAAGTTCCGAAAACCCTGTATTAGAAACAGAAACCGTTTACGAACCGGAACTTGATATAATTAAACAGATAGAAAATGTTTTTAAGCGGCAAAAAGATTGGACAGAGTATCCTTTAGGAAGTTCTCATGAAGATGTTCAAAAAAAACGTGACTATAGAGAAAGTCTTATAACAAACAAAATTACTTTAGAAGACAATCTTTTAAGACAATTGAGAATGTTAGTATTATCAGAACGAAAATATAAAATAGCGGAAGCTATTATTACCAACTTAGATGATAACGGTTATTTAAGTGCAAGTATAGAGGAAATACTTAATCTTCTTAATAAAACTATTTTTACCGAAAAAAGATTAACAAAAAAAGAAACAGAAAAAGTTTTATATATGATCCATGATTTTGAACCCATAGGAGTGGGGGCCAGGAATCTTAAAGAATGCCTTCTAATTCAATTAAGATTTAAAAACCAAGAAAAATCTTTGGCTTATAAAATTGTAAAAGATTATCTTCCGTGTTTAGCAAAAAATAATCTTAAACAAATCGCTAAAAAATTAAAAGTTGATATAGTAGATATTTATGAGGCAAAAAAAATAATTTCCACTTTAGAACCGAAACCAGGCAGAGAGTATGATTCTTCAACTACCCAAGAGATAGTTTCCCCTTTGCCGGATGTTATTATAGAGAAAATAGAAGGACGCTACGAGATTATCGTTAACACGAATGTACTGCCTAAACTAAAAATTAGTTCTTATTACTTAAACCTTTATAAGTCAGGAAAGGCTTGCGATAAAACAAAAAAATATATACAAGAAAAAGCAAAAGCAACTTTAGGATTGATTAAAGCCATATCTCAAAGAGAAGACACCATAAGAAAAATAGCGCAATGTATTGTACATATACAGCAAGATTTTTTTGATTATAATGACAGGTCTTTACTTAAACCTCTGACATTAAAAGATGTGGCAAAAATTGTTGATAGAAATGAATCTACAGTATGTAGAGTAGTTAATAAGAAACATATGCTAACACCTTGCGGGATGTTTAAATTTAATTATTTTTTTACTACAGCATTAAAAAGCTTAGATGGTGAAAAAATTTCCCAAGAGTATGTTAAACATCAAATAATTGATATAATCGAGGGTGAAGATAAAGAGAAACCGGTCAAGGACAGCGAAATATCCAATATTTTAAAGAATAAAGGAATAATCCTTGCCCGTAGAACAGTAGCTAAATATAGGGAAGAGCTAAAAATTTTTCCGCATAATATACGAAAAATTAAAATTAATCGTAAAATCCTCAGAAAATTATTAACTATTGACTCAAAAGGTAAAATATTGCAGTTTGAAAAAAGTTAAATACATTAAATATGTGTCTAAGAAAATAGACATCCCGTTAAATAGCTAAACTCTACAAATATCGTAATAATTAAAGATTAATAGGATTTATTTATAAAAATATATAGTTTTGTGATAAAAAATGTTATTTTTTTCGACACCGGCTGCACATAAAATTTTTACTGTAAACGCTTACAATTACTTTTAAAATATTATTTTTTGTATTACTTTGTTAATCAATGCTTTACGAATTTTTTTTTGAAAAGATTTAATTATGGCATAAAAAATGCTTAGTAATACAATCTCGGACAAACTAGGACATAACAACAAATTACTTATTTGTTGTTAGCCAATAGCCAATTTAGTAACGAATATGAGAGAGAAGAACGTAGAGAAGTGAAGAAGGATGAGGGATGAAGGATGTGGAAGGGGAAATAAAAAAGAAATAGAATGATTATACAAAATGTTCGACGTTTCGCTTCGAACATTTGCGGGAGATAAAAAAGTTTAAAAACCTAAGGAATAAAATGTCATATCAGAGAATTAATAAAAAGTCAAAAAATATATAGTAATTTATGCTTGATATAAATAATAGATTAACAATAACACAAAGTGCTAGGATGATAGGTGTGGTACCTAAAACTATTATTCGCTGGGAAAACTCCGGAAAAGTAAAAAAAGCTAAAAGAGATTGGCGTAACTGGCGGGTTTATTCTGTTGAGGATATTGAAGAACTCAAAAAATTTAAATTTTCTGAATATTGTAGTATATAAATACGGAGGAACAGAAATGAAAGATTTAAAAGACTTTTTATTAGTTTTGGTTTTTGGGGTTACCCTGATTTATGTCAATCCTGGGCCGGTTTATTCCCAAGAAAACAATATATTGGTGACACAAGCCCAGTCATCTCAACGTAATCAATCTTTGGCTGGGGAATTTCTTGAAGGAAATACAACTTATACATTAGGTAAAGGTGATGTTGTTGAGGTAACTGTACGGGAACAAGCCGAATTCAGCGGACAGTTTGTAATAGGCCCGGATGGAAATATTCAATATGCATTTGTTGGCGATGTAAAAGCCGAAGGGTTAGATAAAAATCAGTTACAAGAAGAAATAACCAAAAGATTAGAAAAATACATAAAGATACCTGAGGTAAGTGTAATCATAGCCGCGTATCGAAGTAAATTTGTATATATATTAGGTGAAGTAGGCAGGCCGGGAAAATATCCAATGGCTGGAGACGCGATTAAACTAAGAGATGCTATTGTAGCAGCAGGACTTCCAACCAGAGACGCGGCATTACGAAGAGTTTATGTTATCAAACCGGCAGAAACAAAACCAAAGAACAAAAAGATAGATTTGTACAAATTGTTATATAAAGGTGATCTTAAACAAGATGTTATGCTCGAAGCGGGTGATTTAAGCGTGGTAGCATCGACCGTTCCGAGTGAAATAAACAGGGCGTTAACAAATTTACTTTCACCTATAACCAGGGCAGCTGTAGTTCAGGAGTTATTTGACACATATTAAATTTTGGAGGAAATAGTGCAAGAAAACAAATTAAATTTCGATATCCACCAATACATTAGAATCATTAATCGAAGGAAGTGGTTTTTGTTTATACCTTTTTTTCTTATCTCTATTTCCTTTGCAGTTGGAAGTTTTTTCTTGCCTAAGATTTATGTAGCTAAAGCGGTTATTTTGATAGAAGATAAAAAGGTAGTCAACCCTCTGCTAAAAAACTTAGCAGTTTCAACCACTGTTCGAAGCAGGATGGGCGCGTTAAGAGAAGAAATTTTATCTTGGCCGAGGCTTTATCAATTAGTTGAAAAAATAGGATTAACTAAAGAGGTAAAAGGCGCGTTGGAATTAGAAAAATTGATTGCTGGAATTAAAAGAAATATAAACCTTAGAATGCAGTCAAAGGAAGTTATTACTATTTCATATATGGGGCAAGATCCTAAAGATACACAAGTTTTGGTTAATACTTTGTGTGATATCCTCATAAAAAGAAATATAAATTCTCAAACAGAAGATACATCATCAGCCATAGATTTTATAAATCAGCAGTTAAAAAAATATAAAGAAAAATTAGACAAGGCAGAAACGGATTTGAGAAAATTTAAAGAAGTTTACGGTATGGGTATGATAACAGATGTCGCCTCATCTTTAAGAGGCAACGACGAAGTTACATCATTAGGGTCAACAATATTTCAAATCAATAAAGAAATTTCAGCTCAGGAAGCTGAGTTAGTAATGGCTACAATAGATTGTACTGACGAACATCCCCGTATAAAATCTTTAAAATCGGACATCCGTATTTTAAAGGATAAACGTAATAAATATATTAAAGAAGTCTCAGATAAAGCAGGTGTTGACTCCGGTGCTTATGTCAAAATAGCGGATTCATATCCTCGGCAACAAGAAGAACTCTCGCGTCTAAGCCGCGATAAAGCGATTAATGAAAAGATTTATGCTATGCTTTTAGAGCGGTTAGAAACCGCCAATATTACAGAACAGCTGGATAACTCTGAAAATCGCACGAAGATAAGAGTAATCGAACCGGCACGGTTTCCTTTAAAACCGGTTAAACCAAACAAAATAAAAATTAGTTTTTTAGGGTTAATTTTTGGGTTAATGATGGGCGGGGGGCTTGTTTATGTTTTGGAATATACTGATTCATCATTCAAAACGGAAGAAGAATTAAATAATTTTTTTGAGATACCTGTATTTGGGACTATATCAAAAATAATTACAAAAGAGGAACGAAAAAAAAGAAATAAGAAAAGAACCAAAATCATATTTATAATATGTTTAGTATTGGCCCTTATATTGGCAGTAGTGGTATGTGTCATTAATTCAACAATATTAAAAGAGTTTATAAGTATAATTTTTCAAAAAATGGCCCAAGTAATTAATGCTTGGAGGAATAAATAGTTTGGTGTTAAGTTTTTGAAAAATGAAAGGATAAAGATAATTTTTATTTTGAAACATTAAAGTAAAGAGATAAACGATGTATGAACAATTTTATAATTTAAATGAAATTCCCTTTAGCGTAACACCTGATACCAAGTTTTTCTTTTCCGGTGAGAAACATCAGGAAGCTTTAAGCAGTCTGATTTATGCTATACAGAACAGAAAAGGGTTTGCCGTTATTACAGGAGAAATTGGTTCGGGAAAAACCACAGTTTGGCATGCTCTTTTAAATAATTTAAGCAAAAGCACGAAAGTAGCACTGATTACTAATACCCATCTTACACCAAAACA
>JAUVUO010000012.1 GCA_030601015.1 Candidatus Omnitrophota bacterium
TCAGGGAATATTTTAGGTAAAGAACAGCATGGATTTATATGGATGGTAGGTTTTGATTTGTATTGCCGGCTTCTTAAGAAAGAAATTGAATGCTTAAGAGAGGTTTTTCAAATGGATGTTGGATAGGAAGAGCGGACCACTTTGTTAATTGCCCATACGATATTTGTTGCGTTTGAACGCGGCGTTTACAATCCGCTGATGCGTTATAATTTTTAATATTATGTTCATTCTTGTCCCAATTCGCGGGATTATTTATCATAATTATACAATGCAAATGATTAGGCATAACAACATGATTGTTAATTACTATATCTGGATAATATTCTGGTAATGTTCGTAATATATTATCAACCATTTGTCCTGAATCATTTAATTCCATATTATCATCGATTATCTCACCAAATAAACATTTCCGATCATATGCGCATATCGTTACAAAATAATATCCTGGGTTCGTATAATCATATTCTTTTAATCGGGTTGTTTTTCGTTTTGGATATTTATTCATTATTATTTCAGATAACAATCAACACACCCCTATTCCTTGTATCTTTTAATATTACCTAAATATTAGCATTGCGAAGATAAAAGTCAATGAAAGGCCTTGATTATTGCCCGGTTAAGCCTTTAATAACAGGAAAAACTGTAAGTTCCATTTAGGGGGGTTTTTATCCCTTGATAATCGGGGTTCTTTAGTTTTTAGATATTTTTTATAATATTCTTAACCACAGGCGCATACCTTCAAGTATCATTTGGACACCCATCGACAAAACTATTAAACCAGTTAGCCGGATCAGACCTCCAAGAATATTGAATTTTAGAAAAATATTACTGATAGAAAAGGATAGAAACATTAATATCATATTGATGGATAACGCGAGTATCGTAGAAATAGTGGTCACCAAAATACCGTGGTTTATACTTAACGTAATCATGATAGTTATAGTCGCCGGACCAGCTATCATTGGACAGGCTAAGGGGGCAATTGAAATATCAGAAAATTTTTTATGAAGAGTATGTCTAAAAAAGATGCCTTTGCTAAGAGCTCCGAATCCAGCCCAGAACAAAACAATCCCACCACCAATTTTCAACGAGTAAAAATCAACATGAAAGATTTTTCTTAAGATGAATTCTCCGGCAATCATTGAAAGCAGCAAGATAAGGAAAGCAACCACAGTTGATTGCATAGAAATGGGGATTATTTTTTTACGTTCTTCATCAGAGGCAAAAGTTGAAAGTATAGAAATTTTACTTACAGGGTTGATTAATGCTAAAAGGTATAATGTATTCATCAATATTAAGTTTATCATTTTTTATTCTCCATCTCACAAAAATCAGCTACTCTAAGCAAGCGAAGCACGGGAAGGATAGCTGGATTGATTGATATTCTGTTTTTATTTTCTTCATCTTCTGCCCGGTTAGCAGGGTTGTTGCCGATGCAGTCATGTATTTCTTTCAACGACCGGTCATTTCTTATTATATGGTCGTGAAATGATTTTTGCCAGATTTTTTTATTGAATGGCGGACATTGGTTGTTTTTTACAGCGGAAATATATTTTTTTTGATAATATTTTTTTTCGTGTATCAACTTTGATAATGATATTTTTGAATATGAAGGGACAGACACAGGAGGCTGTCCCTTCGCCTCGCAGTAAAGCGGCCCAGAGAAAGGCAGGTCTGGGCCGGAGATTAATGTATTGACCAAATATAATTTTTCGTGGATAATATTTAATTCGTGGAGGTAATAATGATAACCTTGTAGGCGCGGTTTATTTTGTCCGCCCTTTATAATTTATTTTATGATTATTCAATAATATATTTCAAAATATATAACGTTAACGGAGGAAAGGTTATGAAGATCAAGTTTGCAGCATTAGTTTTATGTTTGTTGTTTTTGTCTAGTGTTTATGCTGAAGAAAAAATAAAGATAGTTGCTATGGTTAATAATCAGGTAATTACGTCTAAAGATTTGGAGGATTATTGTAATGCTTTAGCTTATCGCCTTTCAGGAGGGGGAAATAAGTTTACTTGCGGTAAGGAAGAGATGAAAGAGTCTTTGGAACGGTTAATTCAAGACAAGCTTATTTTATGTGAGGCTGAAAAAGAAGAGATTGAAGTATCTGACCAAACCCTGGAGCACAGAATTACCCAGACAATATCTTCTTTCCCTTCAAGAGAGGATTTTGAAAAATCGTTAGTAGAGAGGGGGTTAACTATTGGTCTTTTAAAAGATAAAATCAAAGAACAATATCTAATGAGAGGAATTATAGATAAAAAAATAAAATCTCAAATAAATGTTTCTCCTCAGGAGATAAGCCTTTATTATGAGGAGAACCGTAAAAAATTTATTTCCCCGTTAAAATATTTATTCTATATCGTGAGTTCTAAAGAGGAAAGCAATTTAAAGGATATTGGCGATTTTATTCAAAAGGAAGGGATACTAAAAGCTTACGCGAAATATAAAAGTGTTCTAAAAAAAATAGAATCTAATAAAGATGAATTAAAACAAGATTTAATTGATATATTGGCACAATTGGAAAATGGCAAATTTGGAATTAAAAAGACTAAAGACGCGTATTGTTTAGTATATTTGGAAAAGAAAATTGCCCCGGAGACCCTATCATTGTTGGATGTAAAAGAGAGTATTTATAATCGTTTGTATGATATTAAATTTAGAAAATTATTTTCTGAGTGGAGTAAAGAAATCAAACAAAGAGCTGTTATAAAAAATTTTTATGGAAAATAAAGATATTATTATTTCGACTGGAGACCCTGCAGGGTGCGGCCCTTTTATTAGTTTGACGGCTGTTGAAAAATATAAATCTAAAGGCTGCAGCTTTATTGTAGTTGGAGATTCTATTGTTTTCGAAAGAATTCCGGCTTTCCGGCGAGTGAAGAATAATATCAGAGTAGTAGATGTAAATACTCCCGGAATAGATAAATTAATATATGGAAAGCCTTCAAAGTTATCAGGCCGGGCTAGTTTGAATTATTTAAAAAAAAGTCTGGAAATCCTTAGTAATACAAATGCGGGAAGATTGGTGACAGCACCTTTATCTAAAGAGGCTGTGAAATATGTTTTACCGGAGTTTAGCGGCCATACAGAATATTTAGCTGAATATTTTAATGTTAATAATATCGCGATGATGATGGTTTCAAAAGAATTAAAAGTGGTTTTATTAACTCGTCATATTCCTTTAAGAAAACTTAAGTTTGCATTAGAAAAAGAAAATATTTCAGATAACATTTCTCTTGTCTATGAATCTTTACAAGAACAGTTTAAAATCAAGCAGCCTAAAATAGTTTTTGCTTCTGTAAACCCTCATGCTGGAATTGATACTTTTTTAGATAAAGAGGAAAACATCATAATCGACGCGATAAACGGGGTTAAAAATAAGATTTATGGCCCATATCCGGCTGATACAGTTTTTATAAAAGAAAATATTAAAAAATATGATTGTATTATTTGTGCTTATCATGACCAAGCAATGATTCCATTTAAATTGCTTTCGTTTAAATCCGGTGTGAATGTGACATTAGGCCTTCCTATAATAAGAACTTCTCCTGCTCACGGCGTTGCTTATGATGTTATAGCGGAGGGGAATGATCCTTTTTCCTCTTCAATGTCCGAGGCAATTAAGTTAGCAGTAAAATTGACAGTATGAGAGTGAAAATATAATATAACATATTTGCGGTAATTCATTGTATAGGCAAGCCTTGCCTGCCGCATTGTTAATAAAAATAAAAGATGGAATTGGATTGTAGAAATTATAAGCATTGAATACGGTAAAAAATTTTATATGTAATACTAATTAATTTATGAAGCAATATCATTCTTTAGGGCAGGTGTTTTTAGAAGATAAACAATATATAGATGCTATTTGCAGTTGTCTCGATATTAAAGATAAAATTGTTTTAGAAATTGGTCCTGGTTCGGGGGTAATGAGTAGTTTTCTTGCTCAGAAAGCAAAAAAACTTTATTGTGTGGAATTAGATAAACGTTTTTTTAAACTTTTAAAAAATAAATTTACGAAAAATTTAAAAGTTATTATAATCAATCAGGATATATGCAAGTATAGTCTTGATGTAAATGATGAAAATTTAGTGGTTTACGGCAATGTCCCTTATCAAATAAGCAGTAAGCTTATAAATTATCTTGTAAAGTATAGGAAGAATATAGAGGTTGTTTATATTATGTTTCAAAAAGAGTTTGTTAATAAATTAAAAGCAAACCCCCGGAGCAAGGAATATAATTTTTTGAGTTGTTTTATCCAATATTATGCTAAAATAGAAAAGTTGTTTGACATTCCTTCTAAAGCTTTTAATCCATTACCTAAGGTAGATTCATCGTTTATTAAGATGAAATTTTATCAAAATATACCTTATCGTGTTGATAATGAAGATTTTCTTTTCAATATTATAAGAAAAGCATTTTCTCAACGTAGGAAGAAATTAATTAATTCGCTAAAAGGGATGTATAACGGGAAATTGTTGGATAAGTTGTTTGAGGATTTAAATATAGATGTTTCTGTTAGGCCTGAGGAAGTATCCTTAGAAAATTATTGTTTTATATCGAAATATCTTAAAGAAGGTGAATTTTATAAGCAAAGTTAGTTTATGAAATATTAATTTTAGGTTACAAATAAATTAAGGCTTATATTATATGAATAATACTTTTTATATTTAGTATAAAAGATGTATGAATTGTTTTTAAGAGAGGAGAATTCATGAAACAAAGGGAAAGATGGCCATCTAAACTTATTTTTATATTTGCCGCGGTAGGTTCAGCTGTGGGATTAGGAAATGTTTGGAGATTTCCTTATTTAGTAGGGAAATATGGGGGTGGAGCTTTTTTAATCCCCTATATTTTGATGCTTTTTATTCTAGGGGTACCTCTTTTAATAATGGAGTTTGCTATTGGGCAGAAGATGCAAGTAGGGGCTGTCGGGTCATTCCATAAAATAGAACGTAAATTGTCAGGCATAGGCTTAGGTGCGGTTTTATGCGGTTTTGTTGTTGTTAGTTACTATGCTGTTGTTATGTCTTGGTGTTTAATTTATTTTTTTCATTCTTTTGCTTTAAAGTGGGGCGCTTCAACAAAAGACTTTTTTTATGACAAGGTTCTTCATATAAGTAAAGGTGTCGGTGATATTGGTTTTATTTCTGTAGAAATTATTTTTGCTTTGGTTGTGGTGTGGACTCTGATATATTTTGCTGTATGGAAAGGGGTAAAAAGTGTAGGGAAGGTTGTTTTGGTAACTATGCCTTTACCTGTAATTTTGCTTGTTATTCTTTTTATTCGAGGTGTAACCTTGCCTGGAGCGATGGAAGGCATTGTTTTTTATCTTAAACCCGATTTTGCCGCATTATTAGATACGGAAGTATGGAGCGCTGCAATGTCTCAAATATTTTTTACCCTTAGTTTGGCTTTCGGTATCATGATTGCTTATGCGAGTTATCAACATGAGTCCAGTGATATTGCGAAAACCGCTATAATTACTTCTTTGGTAAATTCAGGTATTTCTATTTTTGCCGGATTTGCGGTATTTTCTACTTTAGGGCATATGGCAGCGGCAAGTGGTGTATCTATTGCTGAATTAGCAAAAGAAAGCGGCCCGAGCCTCGCATTTATTGTATTTCCAAAAGCTCTTTCACTTATTCCATTTGCGCCTTTTTTTTCTGTAGTTTTTTTTGTTATGCTTATTGCTCTTGGTATAGATAGCGCCTTTTCCTTGGTTGAAGCAGTGTCAACAGTTATTCATGATAGATATCCTCATATCCGTAAACAGGACATTTCTCTTTATGTGTGTGTTTTTGGGTTTATTTGCGGCATTCCTTTTACAACTTTCGCGGGTTTATATAATTTGGATATTACTGACCATTTTATAACAAATTATGGATTAGTTATCGTAGGTTTATTGGAAGTATGGGCTGTGGGGTGGCTTTACGGGGTAGATAAGCTGCGTAAATATATTAATCAGGTTTCGGATATAAAAATAGGTAAATGGTGGAATGCGGCCATTAAGTTTGTAATTCCTGTATGCCTTTTAATTTTATTAACTCTTACTTTTTTAAATGATATCAAAACTCCTTATGAAGGGTATCCTCAATGGGCGCTTTTTGGTTTTGGATGGTTGATCCTTATAGGTGTGCTTTTGATAAGTTTTATTTTTTCGCATTTTTCAAAAGAATAATATGAAAAAATTTTTTTATGGAATTATAATTATTTTGACCGTTATCTTTTCTTTATGGGTATACTTTGTTTATCCAAAAAACCAGGCTGTTTGCCAAAAAAAGAGTTATTTTAAGACCTTAAAACAGTTAATTAAAATTGAACAGAATTCCTTTGAAGGGGGTTTTTCATTCTTCGTGAAAGATTTTTCTTATCCTCAATTAGAACTTTCGATTCAAGGAGAAGATAAAATTCCAGCGGCTAGTATTATCAAATTGCCTATACTTGCAGTTATTCTGCAAGCAGTTAAAGAAAATAAATTTTCACTTGATGATGAAATTGTTATAAAAAGAAAAGATATTACCGGAGGGTCAGGTATTATAAAAGGAATGAAGGTGCCGGTTAACCTTACTTTACGAAAGATTTTAGAGTTAATGATAACGAGAAGTGATAATACAGCTGCGAATAAAGTTATTGACCTTTTAGGCTATGATTATATTAATAATAGTTTCAATCGGTTAGGGTTAGCCGATACTTTTTTGAAGCGAAAAATGATGGATTTTTCTCTTCGTAAAAAAGGAGTTGAAAATTATACAACTGCCCGTGATATATCGGTTATTCTTGAAAAACTTTATTCAAAACAACTTGTGGATGAATCATCTTCGGAATTAATGATTTCGTTATTAAAAAATCAAAAAGTAAATAATAGAATCCCTCGTTTTTTACCTAAGGGAGTAATTGTCGCGCATAAAACAGGGCTAGAAAGAGGTGTTGTTCATGACGCTGGGATAGTTTTTACAGGAAAAGGTGATTATATTATATGTGTTTTAGTCAAAAATGTTAAGAATTTTAAAAATGCTAAAAAATTAATTGCTCAACTTTCGTTATTAACTTATAATCTTTATTGAAAATAACAGATGGGTTCTAAAGATAATTTGAGTTAGGTTTTGTCAGGAGAGAGGTTCTTAGTTTATTTTTTAATAAAAATATGTTTGTAATTAGTCATTTTTTATATACCTTGGCAGGCGTTGTCAGTCTTCTTTTTAAAGCTCTTAATTTTATCATTTTTTTAAGAGTGATCATGAGTTGGGTAAGCGCGGACTCCCGGAATCAAATCGTTCAATTCACCTTGAGAGTAACTGAACCTATTCTTGCTCCAATAAGAAGAATTATTCCTGTTTCAGGGATTGATGTCTCACCTATTATAGCTTTTTTTATAATTGTTTTCTTAAGGGGTTTTATTGTAGGAATTTTATATAATTTAGCTTATAATTTAAGGTAGTGTAATATTAAAAAGGTAAAAATAGGCGAAAGAAATCTAAGTTTGAATTGGATAAGAGTAACGGATATATTGCTTTTTTTTATTCAAATGTTTCAGTTGATCAATAAATGAGTGTTAAGGATAAGAGGTGTTTGGTTATAAAGAATAAAAAGATTGATTTAGTTAGAGTTAGAGATATCATATAAGGACAAGATTAAAGATTATGATTATTGGGTTTGGGATAAAGTAAGAACATTTGGGTTTTTTGGTAAAGACATTAAGGAGGAAGTTTATGGCAGTTTCTGATTATATTAAAGCAAAAAATTGTATAATGGATTTAACATGTTCTGATAAGGATGGAGTAATTAAAGAAATTGCAAATAAACTATCGGATGATGGGAAAATTAAAAATAAATCAAAATTCATTAAAGACGTTTTAGAAAGAGAGTCCTTAGGGTCTACGGGTATAGGGAATAATGTTGCGATACCACATGCGAGAACCAATTCAGTTAAAGGTTTTGTTATTGGGTTTGGGAAATCTAATGAAGGTATTGCGTTTAAGGCTTTAGATGGGGAAAAAGTTAATTTGGTTTTCCTTATGGGGGCAGATCCCGCGGAATTGAATCTTTACTTGAGGATTTTAGCTGATCTTTCTAAATTATTAATGGATAATTCGTTTAGAACGGCGTTGCTTTCAGTAAATACAGCAGCTCAGGTAATAGAAACGATAAAGAAGTTTGAAAGAGTATAATTTCGGTTAAAGATTAACTATATGAGGCATAATTAATGAAAATAATAGAGGTAACTAAAAAAGATATTATTACAGTTAATAGGGCTCTTCCGTTACGAAAACTTTTACAAAAATTTAAAGATTTTCAAGCTTCGCCTTTGATTCCGGTTGTAGATAATCAAAATATTCTTATAGGTGTTGTTTATTCTGAGAATTTGCTAGATCTATTGCGGCCTCAGCATACTAAGTTGTTTAGGAATATCCCTTTTATTGAGATGGATGAGGATGTTTTTGATTTGGAACCTGTTCCATATATGGGAGATTTGATCATTGTCGATGATATTATGGATAGTAGTTTTGGTACTGTAAATAAGGATGATTCTTTTGAAGATGCATACAAAGCAATGCGTATGTTTAAGAAGGAAAGTTTGCCGGTTGTTGATAATGATAATCGGATTGTAGGCATTCTTGGCATTTTTAATATTATTTGGAGGATGTTTAAAGAAAAACAAATTGTATAAAAGAAGTTTGATGATAACTAATCAAATGTATGTTTATTTTAGGGTATAAAGAGAGAACAGATGATAATCAATCCAATTTTAAGTTTAGCTATAATTTTTATTTTAGGTTTTTTTTCTTCGTATATTATAAAAAAATTAAAAATCCCCGTAATCACATCTTATGTTGTTTTAGGAATTATTCTTTCTCCTAACTGTTTAAATTTAATTTCTGAAGAATTCATCGCTTCAATGGAATTTTTTCCAGATATTGTGTTAGGAATGATTGCTTTTAGCCTGGGCGAAACTTTTTGTCTTGCCACCATAAAAAGAGTAGGAAGAACTGTCGCATGCATTTCCATTAGTGAATCTTTTTTAGCCTGGCTATTTGTTACCACGGCTGTCTATTTTATATTTAAACAGCCTTTTTATATAGCAATTGTATTTGGGTCAATCGCTTCCGCCACCGCTCCGGCCGCGGTGGTAATGGTAAGTCAAGAGTATAAAAGCAAGGGCGAGTTCACAGACACACTTTTAGGCGTTGTAGCTATGGATGATGTCTGGGCATTGATAGGCTTTGGGTTTAGTTTGTCTTTAGCCAAATCATTTGTGAATGGTAATGCTGAATCGATAAGTGTTTGGAAGGATTTATTAAAAGCTTTTTTTGAAATAGGAGGGTCGGTTGTTTTAGGTATGATAGCCGCGGTAATATTTAATAAACTTTCCCGTTTGATTAATACGCCTAAAGATCGTTTGATTTATACACTTGGTTTTTTATTTCTGGTTATAGGTTTGGCTATATTATTTAATTTTTCAGTTCTTTTATCCTGTATGTTTTTTGGAGGAGTTTTGGTTAATAAAAATAAATTATCTTTTGAATTTTTTGATTCATTAAAAGAGATAGATGCCCCGTTATATTTAATATTTTTTGTGTTAGCAGGTGCAAATTTAAAAATTAGTATTTTAGGGGCGGCTATTCCCCTTACTTTAGGGTATATAGTGTTTAGGAGTTTTGGTAAAATGATAGGAGCATCAGTTGGAGGTGCTATAGCTAATTCTTCATTGGTAATTAAAAAGTATATGGGGTTAGCCTTGATACCTCAAGCGGGAGTTGCTCTCGCTTGCGCGTTAATCTCCAAACAAACCATTGGTGGTGAGTGGGGCGACAAAATTCTTACAATAACTATTGCCAGTACGGTAATTTTTGAGCTTATAGGCCCTTCAGCTACAAAATTAGCGTTAATAAAAGCCGGAGATATAAAGATATCCCAGTAGGACATTAGATGGGAACAAAAATCAAAATTTCCGAAGTAGCATAAAAAATCTCAATTCATTTAAAATATTTTGTAAATAAGCTTTTAAAGAGAAGGAGTTTTATTTTTGAGTTATATATAAGATGGTATAATTCTTTCCAAAAAGGGGCATTTTATGTATAATATAATTTCACGAAATATTTATAAAATTTGTATTAAATCATGAAAAAGATGTTAGGTGATGAATTAGTAAAAAATATTGAGCAATTAATTAAAGAAAAAAAATATACTGCCGTAAAAAACAGTTTACCTCTTCATCCTGAAGACATTTCAGAATTGATTTGTGATCTTGATTCTCCTCCGCATAAACTTTTTGTTTTTAGATTAGTTTCTTATGCTAAAGCTATTGAGGTTTTCGAATGTATGCCTACAGAGGAGGAAGAAGAAATGCTCAAGAGTTTGAGCAGCCGGGAGATTAAAGATATTTTAAATGAAATGTCTCCTGATGACCGTACGGAGTTGTTTGAAGAAATTCCCGCGGAGTTGGCCCATAAATTTATAAATTTACTTTCTACGGAAGAACGCGAAATAGCTCTTGAGATTTTAAATTATCCTTCTGATTCGGTAGGCCGTCTTATTACTCCTGATTTTGTCAAATTATACCAAGATATGACTGTAGATGAAGCACTTTCTCATATTCGAGAAGTAGGCATTGAAAAGGAAACGATATATCATTGCTATGTTTCTGATACAGAAAAAAAATTAATTGGTATTGTATCCTTAAAGAAACTTGTCTTATCTTCTCCTCAAACCAAAGTTTTAGATATAATGTATAAGGAAGTAATCAAAGTCAATGTTTTTGATGATAAGGAAGAAGCTGCCAATGTTTTTAAACGGTATGATTTAATTGTACTGCCTGTTGTCGATAACAATAATAAATTATTGGGTATTGTTACTTTTGATGATTGGGTTGATGTTATAGAAGAAGAAGCAACCGAAGATTTTGAAAAAATCGCGGCAGTTTTGCCGGTAGAAAAACCTTATATGGAGGCTAGTTTTTTTGAGCTTTTATGGAAAAGAAGTTTTTGGCTAATAGTTTTAGTAATTTTAGAATCCGCCTCCAGTATAGTTATGAAACAATACGGCGCGGTAATGGAACATTGGATAGCGTTAACTTTTTTCCTGCCTATATTAATTGCTACAGGAGGTAATGCCGGTATGCAGTCAGCAATGATGGTTATAAGAGGGTTGACTACCGAAGAAATAAATGTGAAAGACTTTTTTAAAATAGTTTTTAGAGAATCGCTGCTTGGTTTATCTATTGGTTTTATTCTTGCGATAGTAGGATTGATAAGAGTTATGATTCAGGAAAACAATCAGTGGTTGCTGAGTCTTTCTGTGGGGGTTTCAATGGGAGTAACAGTAATGATAGCTGCGGTTATAGGGGCAGCTCTTCCAATTATTTTCAAAAAATTAAAGTTAGACCCTGCGCTTATGAGTGGGCCCCTGATTACTACAATTGTTGATGTTGTTGGCGTATTTATATATTTTGAAATAGCGTTGTTTATTCTAGGGATATGAAAATAAGGCCTTTTTTATATTTTGTTTGCTCAATATTTATTTTTGTATTGTTGTCAGGATGTGCTGCTGTTTCCCAACGTGGGGATTCTTTAAGGATATCTTCTGTTGATTATATTAATATAAATAGTTTCTGCAAAAAATATTATTTTGAGTATAGTTTTGATACAATGGATGATATTTTATTGTTATACTCATCAGGGAAAGATATGAAATTACTTTTGAATTCTCATGTAGGTGTTTTGAACGGTTCAATTTTTAGTTTTAAAAATCCGCCTATTTATTTTAATGGAAAAATATTTCTTCCTTGCGAATTAGAGAAAATAATTAATTCAAAAAAAACAGTTTTATTTAAGCCTCTTTTTAATATAAAAACTATTGTTATAGATCCAGGGCATGGTGGAAAGGATCCGGGGGCAGTTTCTCCAAGAGGGTTGTATGAAAAAACAGTAAATTTAGCGGTATCGAAATATCTTAAGAAAGAATTGGAAATGCGGGGCTTTAAGGTAATCCTAACACGATCTAAAGATGTTTATCTTACGTTGGCTGAACGTGTTAACGTGGCAAAAAGATGCGATGCCGATCTCTTTATAAGTATTCATGCTAATGCTAATCATTCATCTAAAGTAAGCGGAGTAGAAGTTTATTATCTTAATCCTTCCAGGATTGATAGCAATGGCAGATCTATGAAGATTGCGAAATCAGAGAAGTTTAACGGTAAAAATATGCCTATTGATGCGAAAGCTATTCTTTGGGATATGCTTATTACAAAAAATTATGCGTTTTCTGTTGAGTTTTCAAATATACTTTACTATAATTTTAAAAGGTTAGGATTTAATTCTAAAGTTCCTAGAAAGGCACCTTTCTATGTGTTGAGATTAGCCTATGTTCCCGCCGTATTAGTTGAAACTGGTTATTTAACAAACAAGTATGAAGAAAAAGCGTTAAGAAGGAAATCTTATCAAAAACAGATAGCAGCAACAATAGCGGGTGCCGTTACATCTTTTAAAAAACGTCATGCCCGGTTTTATTCAGACAAACAGGCAGAGGTAAATTGAATTTTATAATTAAATGAAAAATAGAGCTATAGGTGTTTTTGATTCCGGAGTAGGGGGGCTTACTGTTTTTAAAGAGATAGAAAAGCTTTTGCCTGGCGAAAATATAAAATATTTTGGAGACACAGCAAGAGTTCCATACGGCAATAAATCAAAATCAACAATTATAAAATTCAGCACAGAAAATATGCTTTTTTTGTTAAAAGAAAAAGTTAAAATGGTTGTAGTGGCTTGTAATACCTCTTCATCTCTTGCTCTGGATTATTTGAAAGATATTTTTAAGATTCCGATAATAGGTGTAATTGAGGCGGGAGTAAATAAAGCGTTAACTGTTTCGTCGAATAGAAGAATTGGTGTAATAGGCACCAAATCTACAATAGATAGTAAAAGTTATCAGGATTTAATTAAAAGTAAGGATAAAAAAATAGTTGTTTTTGGCCAAAGCTGCCCATTATTTGTTCATTTAGTTGAGGAAGGGTTTTTAAATGGAAGTCTGGTTAATGAATCAATATCTTTATATTTGAATAGATTTATAAAAGAGAAAGTGGATACTGTTATCTTAGGCTGTACACATTATCCTTTATTAAAAAAACCGATAAGTTGTTATCTTAAAAATGTTAAAATTGTCGATTCAGCAAAAGAAGTTGCAATCCAGACTAAAGAAGTACTTATTAATAATGATTTGCTAAATTTAAAAAATATTAGAGGTAAAAAAGTTTTTTATGTTAGTGATGAATCAAAAAGTTTTGGGGATTTGGCTGAATTATTTTTGAAAAGAAGTATTAAAACAGTAAAATTGTAAATGTTTAAGATAAAAATTGAAACTAAGTTTAGTTCAGCACATTACCTTAGGGAATACCAAGGGAAGTGTGAAAGATTACATGGACATAACTGGAAGGTTGAAGTTTTTGCTGCAAGACAGAACCTGGATTCTTTAGGTATGGTTATGGATTTTTCTGAGTTAAAGAGA
>JAUVUO010000123.1 GCA_030601015.1 Candidatus Omnitrophota bacterium
CTTTGAACGCCTATATTGAGGATCTTGTGTATCAAGACCCTTTTGATGGTACTAAGAAATTTTTCCCTATGCGAACGACTAAGAGGTCATGCGGTGAATGGATATCTTTTTCGCCTATGGATTTTACGATTCCTCCAGAGACTACACAGGTAATAAATTATAAAATAAAAGCACCATCAACTATTTCAGGTGGATATTATTGTGTGTTGTTTTTTGAGAATTCTCCTGATAAATTAGAAATAAATAAAGGTTTAACTATTGCTACAAGAATAGGTTCTCTCTTCTTTATTGAGACTTATGATAAAATAAAGAGGGGAGTTGTAGAGGATGTGGGTGCTCAGGCTAAGGAAATAACTTTTAACTTAAGGAACTCTGGAAATGTTATTTTACTTTCAAATGGAACTTTTTATATAATGGATGCTGAAGGGTTAGTTAAAAATAGGGGAGAAATTGAAAAATTTTATCTTCCTCCAGAGGAGAAGATTTTTTTAAAAATACAAATAGATGAAAATATCTTAGCGGGAAAGTATACTATTGTTTTGACTTTCGATTTAGAAGATCATGACATTTTAGTTAAGGAGATAGATTTTTTGAAAGAAACAAATGGTAATATTAAAATTTTAGAAGTAAGAGATTGAGTTTATGGTTTAATATCAATGAAATTGATGAGTTTATCCTAAACTGAAATTTATAATTTTAGAAGTTTTATGATGTTATCGTATAGTGGATATCGTTTATGCAAAAAAAGTTTTTTGTTGTTTTGTTATGTCTTTTCATTGGCTTTCTGCCGATAGCTTCATATTCTCAATCCTCATCTTATAAGTATCTTATGGAATTAGGAAAGAGGTCTCTTTCTCAGACTTTTTATGAAGAAGCTGTCCATTATTTTAATATAGCCCTCCAAATTGAACCTGATTTAGAAGAACCCCTTTTTTTTATTGATTTTGCTAAAAGATTAAAGGAAGGCAGGATTAAAAAAGCCTTGCCAATAAGCTTAGAAAAGTTAGGAAAATTCGATAAGTCGGGAAAGAAAGCTTATATTTCAGAAGATAAAGTTAAATCAAGCGAAACATTAATTAGTGACACTCTTGACCTTTTTGAATCAAGGTCTGAAAAAGATTTACAAGAAAATGATAAGTTTATAAGAAGATTAAAGATTTATGAAGCTTTAGGCGTAATTGAATCGAAAGGTGTAGATACAAAAGATAGGTTCATCAAGAAATGGTTACCGGTAAAAGTTGAAGTTATTAAAGACGAGGGTGAAGCTAATTATAAAAAAAGTAAAGAAAGTCAAATTAGTGAAGTCAAAGCGGCTGTTCATAAAATAAATATCAGTAAAGGAAGGGTTGTCTCTGGAAAAGGTGCGAAGGGATTAGAATCAAAGGGGATTTTTAAAAAAATAAAAAAACTTACTTTAATTGAGGATTTATGGAATAAACAGCCGGTATCGATTGTTATGAAAATACGAACTTCCTTAATTCTTAAAGGGAAAAATATAAAAAAGTTTTTAATCATCACACCTGATATTCTTTTTGGAGAAAAAAAAGGTGATGATGAATTAGTTCTAACTGCCAATGTTATAAAGCGGTCAACCTTTTTGCATGTTTGGGATGATAGAGGACGATGGACTTTTAATATTAATGTGATTTTTCCTGAATCAAAAAGTTCTAAATCAAAAGGAGAAAAACTTAAGGAAGAGGTCAAGCCTTTTAAATTTAATTATTTTGCTGATTACTATACGTTATATAGCGGTGAGGATATTAGTGGGTTAGAGAAAACAAATTTATCTTTTACTCAAAGAGTATCCATTGAAGGCCTAACGCCTTATGGGATGTTTGATTCCTCGGTAGGTTTCACAAAATATCCTGATACGATAGTTGCTACTTCTTATACCACAGGTTTAGCTAATGCAAGTATCGGCCCTTTTAAGAATTTCAATTTAAGAGGCTTTGATTTGTATAAAAAATTTTCTAATTTAACTTTGCCGGGATCAGGTATGAGAGGCGCATATTTAGAGGGAAAAATACTTAATGGTAATTTAGGGTATGATTTGGTTTGGGGAAGAGAAAGGGTTATTCTTGGGCAACTTTCTTCAGGGGCAATAGAAAAAAAGGAGTCTTTTTTGCAAGGCGCAAGAATAACGCTTTTTCCTTATAAAAAAAATAAATATCATTTGAATATTGCAAAAGGATATGGTACTGCCAGAGAGGATTATCTTGCCGACAAAGTATATTCTATTGAAGCTGAACAGTATTTTGGGAATACAAAGATATCCTCTGAGTTTGCTTATGATGAGGATAATGTAGCGGCGACTCTTTATTCTTCTTGGAAAAATGAAAATAGCAGAGTAAGTGTTAGGCTTAGGAACATTGAAAAAAATTTTACGACTTTAACCGGAAGAGCTGGAGGTCAGGGGCAAATAGGAGTTGAAGTAAACATAGATAATAAGTTTTCAAATAATATACGTTTGTCTTCGGATTTGGATGTTTATAGAGATAGAGTTTTTTATAATCCGCGTAAACGAAATAACCCAAACTTTGAGTTGAGGGAAACCCTTGTTATTCCTCTTACGAATTCTTCAAGTTGGCAAACATCATTTTATTATGATTATACTCCCGGAGCTATATCTCCCCAAAGGAGTTTGCGGTTGAATAATCAATACTCTAAATCTGGTAAATTATGGAATAATCGGCGTTTTTCTTGGTTTTTGGCTAATAATTTTCAAAGACAAAGGCGAAGTTTAACGCCAACTTCGAATTCTGACCGGTATGGATTAATAGGCGGAATGAATTTATCTTTATTGAACAATTTAAGCTATTATATTAATTATAATTACTCTATGATTTCAAATATTTATTCTGGGGAAGACTCTTACCCACGGGTGTTATCTACAGGTTTATCTTATAGCAAATTATGGATACCTTCAGTAAGCAGTACCTTTAGGCTTTCATACCAGGGGCAGGAGGGCACTCAAACAGAAGATAGTTTTCTTTCCGGAGTTGACAGTTTAATTTTTAGTTTTGGCGTAAACTATAGGCCTTCTCCTGATATAGATTTTTTTATTAATGGAAACATAAGAAATGCCTGGACAGAAAATTCAGACAGAGAAAGTTTAGATAGTTCTAATATACGGTTTGGTTTTCGTACTTCTTTTGATTTTCGTTTATTTGCTTGGAATCCTAAAGGTGAAATTAGAGGAGTCGTTTTTGAGGACATGAATGCTAATGGTGTGCAGGATAGATATGAAAAGGGAATTCCAAATGTTAAAGTAAAAGTAGGAAAAAAAGAAATAGTTACAGATAAAGAAGGTAAATACAAAATTAAGGTTAGGGCTAAAAAGATTGTAGTAGCCATTGATATTGAAAATGCGCCAGAGAAATATATAGTTTCAACTTCGCCAAGTAAAAAAGTAGAAATCTTTCATAAAGGAACGTATAATGTAGATTTTGGTTTAACTACTCAAGCTGGAATTTATGGGATAATTTTTTATGATAAAAATGGTAATGGTAAGCCCGATTCTAAAGATGTTTTTATTCCTCATGTTAAAGTTATTCTTGATGGGGTAGAAAGTTCAGTTAGCGATTCTCAGGGAAGCTATTTCTTTAGAAATGTTTTAATTGGACGACACACTATAAAGCTAGATATGGTTTCTTTGCCTTTAGAATATATTCCTTTAATTAAGGTATCTAATGAAATTGAACTTTTTGAAGGAACGACTTCAATTTTTCATATTCCTTTAAAGAAAAAACCTTGAGTAGAAAAGAATTTTATGATTGGCAATTAAACAAACTATTTATTTAGGGTTGTTTCTAGAATTACCGGCATTCCATTTCGTACAATTTCTTCCGTAATTGTTGTTGTATCTGATGAATTCCTTGTGGATAACAAATCTTGAGGAATTAAGTTAGCCTCTAATACATTAGGCATTATTACTTTTATATTTACCGAAACCGTATTAGCTTGAGTACAAAGAGGCAAACAGCAGATTAAGACTAATAACATAAAAATTTTTTTCTTCATAACAGCCTCCTTTTTTTAATCTAAAAAAAAAGCCCTTCAGGCACAAAATGTTCCCAAAGGGCTTTTACAATAAAAAGTCCTAAGACAAATATCTTAGGACTTTTTTATTTCGCTTTCCGGCGACCCCTCTATCCCAAATTTTACTTTTAGGACAGGTAGTTTTGCGTCCTTCGATTACTCGAAGTTTGCCATTTACAGAAAATATAATTTTCAACGAACTAAATAAAAAATAACATATCCTTATATGAAAAACAAGGGCAAATCTCAAAAAATAGTTGTTTTTTTGAAAATTTCCAGAAATAACCACAAAATATGCCAATTTTTAATTGACGTAAAGGGTTTGGTTTGATAAGATTAACATCTAAAATATATCCTAGTAAGATTTAGTATGTTTGATTAGATAGATTATGGAAAATCGGACCCCCCATTACAGAACAAATAATAGGTTGCTGCTTTGAAGTTTATAAAGAATTGGACCCGGCTTTTCCTGAAAAAATATATCATAAGGCATTAATGATGTCTTTGAAGGAAAAAAACTTAAAATATAACATAGAAAAATGTTTGATGGTTTTTAGGGTAAGGAAAAAATAGGTAATTTTAGATTAGATTTAGTTATTCAGGATGAGATTAAAGTTGAGTTAAAAGCTTTAGCAGGAAACATTCCCAGTATTTTTGAGCATCAATTGGTTTCTTATTTACGGGCATCTAGGTTGAAGGTTGGTTTATTGGTTAATTTTGGCAATAAAAGTTGTCAAATAAAAAGAGTTGTATATTAATCTGTGTAATCGATTTTTAATCGGTGTAATCAGGAATAATCTTCATAAAGATTATTCCAGGAGAAGTTATGATTGAAAGGTATACACCCCCTGAAATAGGTAAAGTTTGGGAAGAGGACGAGA
>JAUVUO010000140.1 GCA_030601015.1 Candidatus Omnitrophota bacterium
AGTAAAATTAGTATTAACGTGACAGATTAAGTTTCTTTTTTTGGTATATTCCAATATTTCCATAATTTGAGGATGCATAAAAGGCTCACCACCCCCTGAATAATAAACTTCTTTTGTGCCCATCCCGGAAATATCATCTAAAAAATCTTTCACTAAAGCTAAAGGCAAAGTTTGTTTTTGACTTTCTAAAGATACTCGTTTCCCCTTAAAAAGAGGAGAATTACACCAACAAGCAATACAGTTATTGTTGCATTTATCAGTTAAATCTAACTGAACATAAAAAGGCCCTTTATACCCGTATGACCCATCATATATTCCTAAAACTTCTGGATAAAAATCATTTAAATTATTAGAAATTTTATTATGCATTATTTTTGAAAATGTTTCTTTCGCGCCGTATTTTAAGATATGACAAACAAACGCTTTAAAATAGGGGTATCTTTCTTGTTTTCCCATAAGATCAAAAAATATAGGTAATCCGGTTTTCTTAAAAAAAGCAAATTTTTCTATATGCGGTATACATTGAGAAGAAGATATTTTTAAGGTGTGCTTGCCTCGCTCCAGCCTAATATTAGATTCTCGATGCCATTTTAAAAAATCTGATGTCCACCCCCCGGTAATACATCCCAACCCTTTCTTTTCTAGGATCTTATCGTCTATATAAATATCCAGCGGCCTTGATTCCTTCGCAGCATATCGCGACCAGAATTCATAAATGCCATCTTTATAAATTTCGAACTCATAAAAAGAAAATCCCGTATTTTCCCCCCCATCGATTATTAAATTATTACCGAAATTATGATTACCGGCATTAAAATTTCCGGAAGTAAAATCTCTCGCAAGTATTACACTTCTTTTATTTCGCCTATCCTTACTAATCCGCCTTTTTTTGTCAAACTCTTTTAACCGTTCATGAATTTCAAGATTCATCCCCCAGTTATCACAACTTTTAATGCAATTGATTTTTGAAAAATAATCATTATCTTTTAAAAAGTTTTTCGCATTAAATCTGAAATCCTCATATTTTGAAGATCGCCATATTTTCAAAAAATGTTCTTTATGTAGATTTCCTAAAGGAAGCTTTGCAGCCTTACAGCAAGGTATGACATCTCCGCTGGTCAAAATGCGAGAATAATACCACCCTACATAACAAGGTATAGAATTTATTTGCTTCTCATAGAGTCCTTTTTCTAAATCAGAACGCGATAATCTTCTCAAAAAAGAACCTAGGCCTAACATATTTATTAGTTTTACGTTAATTTCCCCGTTAGCATTTAAGCATTTCTCTTTTTCATCGCAATAATTACAAATTTTATTTTTAAATTTATACCAGAATACTTTAGGATGAGTTTCTTTGGTAGACGTAGACTCCGAAACGATAATTCTCTTATTTTTTATTTCATGTCCTTTTTTACATATTAAAGAAGTGCTATATTGAGAAACAAAAAAATCAATATTATTACTTTTCCAAATCTTTCCAAAATCAAGAAACTCTTTTTCAGCAAAATCATCCAGCAGTATCTCTTTTGGGGCATTAAAAAACACCATATCTTTCCGTTTTCTTATATCCTCTAATTGTTTCAATATTACTTTTTTATATTCATCTGTCACGGCTAATGAATCGGTCTTGCCGGAAACTATATCAACTATTTGGAATTCTACAGAATCAGCATCTACGCATTTTGAGAATCCAATCATTTCCGTAATAGAATTATAATTTTTACTGCAAATAACATTGTATAATTTCAAATGCGGCTTTAATGCCTTATATTTCTCCTTATAAAATGACAATGTCTCCAGATTGCTCTTAAGCTGTCGGAAATGTTCCTCTTTTTTCCCGGGATGAGTCAAAATATAAGTTTTTGCATCACCAGCCCATATACTTGCAGTAATAAAATCAACCTTATGCTTAACAAGCAATTTTGCTGTCTCTTTGTTTATAAAAGTAGCGTTTGTAATAATATTTAAATACAATTTTTTTGACTTTATAATCTTTATGAGTTCATTTATTTTAGGGTACAAAAATGGCTCCCCTGAACCTGATAAAATGATTTCCTTTGCTCCCAGCTTGCATAAATCTTCTATTAGTTTTTTTACCAAACGGAAAGGAAGCTCTCTCTGTCCTTTTGCAGTTTTTTCTGTTCTCTCGACTAAAGGAGAATGCACCCAGCAAGCAATACAATTATTATTACATTTATCGGTTAAATCTATTTGGACAGTATGAGGGCCGCAAAATGCCTCTCTTCCTTTTTCTATGCCCTTAAATATATTTTTCCACATAAGTTTTTTAGACTTTTCCTATCTTTTTTTCATAAAAGATAAGATATTTTAAATAATCCGAGGTTTTATAGAAGGCTCTATTCACACTTTTATTTTAGCAGTAACAAAAAATCTTTTTATATCGCCCCAAAACCCTCTTTTCCTTCTTTGATGTTCCGCCCATAGCTTATAAGCATACCGCTTGGCTTTTTCTAAATCCCACGGAGAAACATTATCAGGTTGAAAAACGCAATTGCTATATCCGTCATATAAAGACCAATCCTTAGTAAGAATTTTACCTTTCTTATCTAAATACTCAAAAAGGCTTGTGCCCGGAAAAGGCGTAATTATGGAGAATTGCACAGAATAAGGGTCTAATTTTAACGCATAATCAATAGTTTTTTTAATAGTTTCTTTTGTTTCGCCAGCAAGCCCAAAAGAAAAAGTTAAATGAACTTTTATGCCTAAGGCTTTAGTATATCGAATAATATTTTCTGTTTTCTTTAAATCTAAATTTTTATCGCATTTATTCAATAATTCCTGAGAAGCACTTTCTACCCCATATTTTATAGCAGCTAAACCGGATTTTCTCATTTTATTTAAAATCTCTTCATCCATAAGGTCTGACTTTGCCATAATTGCCCAAGGAATCTCATTCAAACCTCTCTTATCTATTTCAGAACAAAATTCCAACATACGTTGTTTGCCAATATTAAATGTATCGTCATCGAAATAAACAGACTTAAAATTATTATTCCTCACCAAAAATTCCATCTCATCAATGCAATCTTTTACATGCCGCGTTCGATAACCATTTCCGCCAAAAAAAATCTGTGGCCAAAGACAAAAATTACAGCCGAATGGACATCCGCGAGAAGCAACCATTTGAATCGAAGGATAAGGAATGCCACCAGGTAAATCTAAATACTTTTCCATAAGAAAATCCTTTCTGTAAGGCCACGGCAAAATATTAATATCAAAAAGGGAACGTGGTAGATTCTTAACTACACCATTTTTATCATCTCTCCAAACTAAGCCGTTGATAAAACGAAAATCTTTTTTATTTTGAGAAACAGCCTTTATTAATTCAAGGAGAGTCAGCTCATATTCGCCAAACAAAACAAAATCAATAAATTTGTTTTCCTTTAAAAATTTTTCTTCGTAAATCTCCGGATGAGAACCGCATAAAACTATCCTAATACCCAACGAAGAAATGTTCTTTAATAATTCCATATCGTGATAAAAAGAAGGAGTAGAAATTTCAGCTACTAAAATATCAAAATTTTTATGGGATAAATTTTCAACAAATTTATTTCCCGGAATTTTTTCAGCAAGAGCATCTATTAAGTCAGCGTCAACGCCATTTTTCCTAAGCAAAGAAGTAGCATAGCCAAGAAAAAAAGGGAAAGGAAGATAACCACCTTCGTCAACGTCTCTTATGTGAGGCCACCGTGAGCCAGCCCTTACTCCCCATTTACCTTGATTTTGCCAAGGTAAATTAGTTAAAATAACTTTTAATGTTTTTTTTGATTTCTTATATTTTTTATTTTCTGCCGTGAAATTTTTACGTAAGCCTTCTAATTTATTATCAAATAAATAGCCGTTGGCAAACAAACTTACTTGGCTCTCAAAAAGGCAATAATTACCCGGGCTATACTCTGCTTCAAGGCCTTTCTTTCGAAACCCAATAATACGGTTCCCTAGGTCTCGCGGGGTATTTTGAACGAAAGGAAGAAAACTCTTCTCGTTTTTAGGTTCCAAAATGATGGAAGGCAAGGCACGATCCTCTTTAAAAAATCTAGTGCCTATAAAACAAACGGGCTTCGTACCTAAGTATAAATCGTGCCAAGAGTTGTCAAAATTCGGAAAGCTATCTTGGTTAAAATCATCCATCCAGCTTTCATACTTAGGAGAAACGCAGCCACAAAAACGAAATTCATCAATATGCAAATATTCTTCTACTTCCATATCAATACGCCAATCTACCTGAAAATCATTCCTTAGTCTTATTATCCAAAATTGGGTTAAAGGCAGCTCGTGAAAAGTTACTTTAACTCTCAAGCACTTAACGCCTTCTTCCAGGATTTCCCAATTTGCTTTTGAAGAATCTGTCCATAATCCTGCGGTGTTAATAAAAACATTTAGATCTAAGATTCCAGCGGATTTATTGCCATCCCAAAAAATACTTACTTTATTTTCTGAACAAATAACGGTAATTTTTCGCCCAATAGCTATGCTATGTAAAGACTTACACATATTATTTAACTCTTTTAACGAAACCCTAAATACTATAAACTATTTTTTAAAAATATTCTAAGTTATA
>JAUVUO010000103.1 GCA_030601015.1 Candidatus Omnitrophota bacterium
TCCCAATAAGAAATCCGACAATAAGAGAATATCCAAAGCTCAATTTTCCATTAGGAAATTGAGGCATCATTGGAACAAAAACAAGTGAAAGCAAAGATACAGATACAGCCGCGAATAATCCGGTGGCCCACGTTTTATTAGGGCTAACATCTTTAGCTACTCGACATTCTAATAATCTTTTAATTGCCCCTTCAGACAGTTTAGAAGAAAGCGAAGCAAAATATTTTCCTATCCAATAAGATAATAAATCTCTTATCTCCGTAAGGACAAAGCAATACATTATTAGAAGCGGCCCAATATTTATCATAAATAGGCAATGCCCGAGATTATGCACAAAAAACATAAGGCCGAGTGTTATTATCCCAATAGATTTTAAACTTCCTTCCGTTCGATTTTGAAGCACGAAAAGTATCGGAACTAAAAGGAAAACATATACAGGAATTGCAATTATAAAAAGGGTATACCAGTCTATATACGCAAGATATATCATTAAAGGAATAGAAATGTAGCACACTAGAATTGAAGGGCGATCTTTAAACGAAAGCGTTTTTGAACCACTAACCTCTGACATAGGTATAAGAGAAAAATATTCTCTTAACGCGGCGAAACATAAAAATCCTAAAAATATAAACGATACTATTCTGTTAAAAGCTAACGCGAGCATGAACACTGCAACCATCCACCACCAGGTTATTGTACGTTTTTTTATTTCTTCGGATAAATGCGATTTCTTTTTTTCCAATAACCTCCAAACTATTGAAAAGACAAGCAAAAGCCCCACAATGCCAATCATTACATAAAGCATTGCCGTATCATTTTTCCTGCTGAGTAAAAAAAACGAAGTTATAATAATTAAGGTAAGTATTATTTTTTTATAAGACTTCATTTCACTTTCCTATCCATGTATATGATTCGTATTTTTTCCCTTTTGACTCGGAAATAATTTTTCTGATTCGAATAACGATAGTCATAAACACAAAAAAACAAACTACTAAAATATAATGCCCGGCAAATTCTATAAAACCGGGACTAAAGAACAATATTAAAGCCATAAGCCCCATCCATACCGCTCTGTCAGGTTTTCCTCCCAGGAATGTTTCATGTCTGCGAACACCGCCAGGCATGCTCTTACCAAAAACCCCAAAAAATTCCGCGGCCCAGAATAATATAATAAAAAGCACGATCGGCCATTTAGAAATGCCGGGCACAAACAAAAGAATTCCATAACAGATATTGTCTCCTATTATATCTAAACCTTCATTCCATATTTCTCCGGATACCGAACTTGTACCGTATTCTCTTGCAAGCATTCCGTCAAGCGCGTTCATCATCATGCGCAGAATTAAAAAAAGAGGAACAAGAAGTAAAGCCCATCTAAGCTTTTCGTTAGTTAAGCCGACATAAAAAGATGAAGAAACAAGAGCAACAAAAATACAGCCAAACAAAGTAGCTTGATTGGCAGACATCCATTTTCCGGCTATCCAACGAGTAACTTTCTGAAAATTTCCTTTTTGAAGATATAACATATTGTTTTTTATTTAAGGGCGCCTATTATTTATTTGTTTGTTCATGCTTGATCTTCTTTAAACTTTACTTTTCTCTTTGTGATAATTCTTGAGCCATGAGTTTAATTCCTTTTAAGTCAGTTTTTCCTGTACCTAACAAGGGTATTTTTTCTACCCGGTAGAAACTATCTTTTTTAGGTATCCATAATTTAGGCAAATCTTTTTCGTTTAAAGATTGCCATACCTGATCTATATCAATATCTTCAGTATACAAAACTACCAAGCGTTCCCCTTTTTTTTCATCATTCACAGACGTAACTGCGCAAACCGGATTAGTGCCCTCAAGGGTCTCTATGATTTCTTCTTCTATTTTAATATGCGGTACCATTTCCCCTCCGATTTTGCTGAACCGGCTAAGGCGATCGGTTATTTTTATAAATCCGTCAGAATCAATTGTAGCTATGTCGCCGGTAATATACCAGCCATCTTTAATTACTTCATTAGTTTTTTGAGGGGCATTAAGATATCCTTTCATAACATTCGGGCCTTTTACTAAGAGTAACCCCGCGGTATCACACGGTAAAATTTCGAAACTATCAGGATCAACAACTTTTACTGCTACTCCCGGTATAGGATGTCCTACTTTGTTAATTTTGTGCCGAACCTGAACAATCTTTTTATTGGAAGAAACATAATCCGGATATCCTATAGAAACTATTGGAGAGAGCTCTGTCGAACCATACCCTTCCATAGGAACTATACCATATTTTTGTTTAAAAGCATCAGCAAGTTGCTTTTTTAATTTCTCTGCTCCCACTACAGTAACGCGTATACTCTTAAATTGCTTAGTTGTGCATTTCCTTAGATATGTTCCTAAAAAAGTGGGCGTTCCCATAAGCATAGTCGCTTTATATTTATGAACAAGATTACCGATAGTGGCGGCATCCATAGGATTAGCATGGTAGATGACTCCTATTCCGGCACCTAATGGAAAACATAATGATGCGGTAAACCCAAAAGAATGAAAGAATGGTAACACGCCCATAACTATATCCTTAGATTTTATGTCAAACGCTTGATAAAAACCTTCAATATTTGAAAAAATATTTCCATGAGAAAGCATAATTCCTTTAGGCTCTCCGGTGCTTCCACTAGAAAATATCACTGTTGCAATATCATCTACATTATCCTTGTTACCACTTACACAAAAAAGTTTTATAAGTTGTGCCGGTAAAAACAAACTAAATAAAGCTGTTTTTATTTTATCCCAACCTCTAATCGTATATTTAATATCTTCAAGAAAAACCATTTGTTGATGGGTAGTTACGGTTAGCTTCTGTAAAAATTTACGTGAAGTAATTATCGTATTCATTTGACACTGGTTTATACAAGAATCGAGTGCTTCGCCGGATAATGTAAAATTAAGATTAACCGGAACTTTTCCGGCAAACATTATTACCCCGTTAATAATTGAGCCCATACACGAAGCCGGCAAAAGCACCCCTACCATTTCGTTTGTTTCCATAGGCCTGCGCTTTTTAGGAAACAACTTATTCTTGAGCAATATTATTGTGGTTAAAGTTTTTAAATAATTGAATTTTAAACCGGTTGAATCAGCCATGCAAAATTTAAAAGGGTGTTTTTTAACACTTTCTATGAAGGAAATATGAAGCTTTTTACGATAAATTCCTCTGGATTTGCAAGCCTCTGCTCCTAATTCCTGCACGGCAATTCGTACCTGGTAAGTTTTCGAATCTGCCGGTAATGGTTTTCCAAAGACAACCGTTATGGGGTAGGGAATAGTTTTAGGTAGTTTCCAAAAATAACGTCCTTCATTAAAGCTAAAAATGCTTCCCCATATATTATCAAGATACATAGGTATAATCGGAGCAGCTACTCCTTGCATGATTTTTTCAAAACCCCGGTTAAAAGCGAGCATATTGCCTGTGCGGGTAAGAACTCCCTCAGGAAAGATGCAGACTAACTCTCCATTTTCTATCGCGCGCCTGGCGTCTACAAGCGCTCTCATTATTTCTTTAGGCCCTCCTCTATAATCAATCGGAATTACCTTAAGAATTTTACAAATTTGATGAATAAAAGGAATGTTGTAAATTTGCTTAAACATTATAAATCTTACCGGACGCCGCAAAGAGCCGGCTATCACCAAAGCATCAATGTAGGAAACGTGATTGCAAACTAAAAGCGCGCCTCCTTCCTTCGGCACATTCTCTATATTGTCTAAGCTTAAACGATAAATCGTATGGGTAATAATCCAATTAAGCAACCGCACAAAGGCTACCGGAAGAGTTTTTAAAATATATAATGTAGCTAAAACAGACAAAATTCCCAAAACAAAAAAAGTCTGGGAAGGGTCGGTATAGAATTTAACTCCTAGCAACCAAATAAAAATAGCGCCGGCTAAAGTAGCAAAAGCTGTAATTATGTTAGCTGTAGCGATAAATTCTCCTCTTTGCGATTCAGGGCTTCTTTTCTGAAAAAAAGCGTTTAATGGTACGGTATAAAATCCGGCGGAGCTTCCAAGCAAAAACAAAACGACATTAACCTTTAAGTAGCTTAATCCTTGAAATCCCAACATTAAACAAAACACTGTAAGTCCTATCGCACCGAGAGGAACAAGGCCAAATTCAATTTTCCCTTCAGATAATCTTCCGGCTAAAAGGCTTCCGGCACCGATCCCTAAAGAAACTATCGCTAAAAGCATACCGGTTTGAGAATCGGTTATATGCAGTATGTTTTTAGAGTAAAGTAAGATATTCATTTGAAACACAGCGCCTAAAAACCAGAAATAAGCTATTCCGCATAAAGCTAAAAATAACGGTTTATCTTTTCGGATAACTTTTAAAATATGAAAATTGCGTTTAAAGGCGTTAATTTGAAATACCGCGTTCGGCCGAGCCGCGTCTCCTTTTTTAATACTCAAAGATGCTATTAATCCGAATACTGATAAAATTATTAAAATAATTAAAATTTTCCATACATCAGGGCTAAATATTTCCTTCATTTTGCCGCCAAAAGCGTTGCCTAAGATAATTGCTGTAAAAGTTAACATCTGCAAATAACCATTACCTTGAGATAGTTGGCCTTCCGTAAGTATCTCCGGTAATATTCCATATTTCGCAGGGCTAAAAAACGCGCTTTGAGTAGCCATAAAAAATAGAATAACTACAAGTAAAATCAAATTCCCGCTTAATAAAGCAATCAACCCTAAGCCCATAATTGCTAGTTCTGCAATTTTCATCACCACAATAATATTGCGTTTTCTGTAACGGTCAGCTAAGTATCCGGCTAGTGGTGAGAAAATTATGAAAGGTAAAATAAATAAAGCTCCGACTAAGCTAACAAAGGCTGCGCCCTGGCGAGCATCAGTAATTAATTGAATGCCTACTAAAGAAATAATTATCTTAAAGGCGTTATCATTAAACGCGCCTAAAAACTGAGTGGTAAGCAATGATTTTAGAGAACGATTTAATATACTTTTGCTTTTCATTGTTTTCTACACACTTTTCGATAGCGCTTTAATTCTTTTTCAAGATTTTGGTTGTCCTTGTCTTTAGCTGAAAGAATCATAGTTGACAGCAATGCTGCCTTTTTTCTCTTTTTGCTGGGTTTTGAGTAATAATAAGCAAAGATCAAACTGTTTTGAGGTAATTTCGGTAACACTGGGCTATTGATCCAGAGAAAGTGCTACCTTCTACCTCGTAACTTAGCCAAAAGCCGCAATATTTCCATATAAAGCCAGATAAGGGTTACTATAAGGCCAA
>JAUVUO010000043.1 GCA_030601015.1 Candidatus Omnitrophota bacterium
AATACTCCGAGTTATATTGGGTGGATGTCATTTGTTTTTACTAGTACTTTATTTATTGCTGTTTATATGGCAAGTTCTATTTCCGGACAATTAAAAAAAAGGGAAGCGAGCTTGAAAAGAGCAAATATGTTTCTTAAAGAAAAAGACAGGATTAAAAGTGAATATGTTTTAAAGGTTACTCATGATATTAAAGGCGACCTTTCTGCTATTTATAGCTGTATTGAACCGGTAGCTGAAGGTGTTATCGGCTCTCTTAGTAAGGAGCAGAAAAATTTACTTCAGCGGGCAAAGAAAAGAAGTGAAAAATTGATATTTTTTGTAAATGATCTTTTGGATATAACTAAACTGAAATTAATGAAAAAAAGTAGTACAGAAGAATTTTCTTTTTTGGAATTAATTAAAGATGTACTGGAAAACATTATTCCACGGGCTAAGATGAAAAAAATTAAATTTGAGACCGATATAGAAATAAGTTCGGCAAATTTTAGGGGGGTAAAAGTATATATTAAAGAAATTTTATTGAATTTATTGGTGAACTCTTTAAATTATACCCCGGTAGGCGGCAAAATAAATTTTTCAGTAAAAGATAAAGAGGATTTAGTTAAGATTGAGATAACCGATACAGGTATTGGTATAGCTAAAGAAGATCTTCCTTATGTTTTTGAAGAATTTTATCGGGGAGTTAATGCGTGTAGTTTAGAAAAACAGGGAACAGGCTTAGGGTTATCAATGGCTAAACAAATAGTAGAAATGCATAAAGGTAAAATTCGGATAGAGTCGGAAGGGAATGAAGGTACAAGAGTTTTTGTTGAGTTGTCAAAAGAAATTTGATCAATGAGGCTTAATTTTTTTTGGTGAATTGTAATTACAAGTGTAAAAAATAGAGCGCAAGTCGCGAAAAGAAATAATAATAAAGATTAAGAGTATATCCCAAATTGAAATAAAAAAGGCCTTAGATGGGCTAGAGATTAAGTGTGGCATAGACTTTAGTAAAAAATTTAAAACAATAACATTTGATAATAGCAGTGAATTTTTAGATTGGAAATCAATAGAAAGAAGCTCAATAGATAAATTTAAAAAACGAACAGAGGTTTATTTTGCTCATCCATATAGTTCCTGGGAAAGAGGAACAAACGAAAATCAAAATAGAATGATAAGGAGATCTATTCCCAACGGGAAAAATATAGCTAAAATATCGAACAAAAAAACTAAAAAAATAGAAAACTGGATGAATAATTATCCTAGAAAAATATTGGGTTATAAAACAGCAAATGAATTGGTTTTGGAGCTTACAAAAAATAAGAAGGTTTTAAGTTGAATTTTTCGCAATATGAGTTACAATTCACCGTATCAGTTAAAGTGAATTATTTTTATTTTAATTTATTTATTTGCTGTTAGAATAGATACAAGATAAATTCAGGAATTTATTTTTTTAACCAGATTAATAATAAATGTAGGATTAAAGAGTAAAGCAATTCTTAATTTATTAGGTAATATATTAAGACAAATTGTCGAGGGTTAGATAAATATTAAATATTAAATATTGGCCGTTTAGTTATATTAATTAATAGTTCTGTGGTGTTTTAGCGATATAAACACATTTACAATAAAATTAGGAGGCATATTTTGGATAAACTGGATTCTCTTCGAATTGGGGATTTAGAAATGAAGATACCTTTGATTCAAGGAGGTATGGGAGTTAAGGTTTCTACAGCTTCGTTGGCTGCAGCAGTAGCTAATTGCGGCGGTGCAGGAGTTATAGCTAGCGTAGGTTTGGGCTACGGCAGTCCAATTAATGAGAGTAATTATATATTGGCTTCCAGGACAGGGCTGCAAAATGAAATATGTGAAACTAAGAAGTTAACAGATCGAGTTGTGGGTGTCAATGTTATGGTTGCTTTGGCTAATTATGAAGATTTGGTTAGGACTACAGTTGAAGAAAAAGCCGATTTTATAGTTTCAGGCGCGGGGTTGCCGCTTAGGCTTCCTGAATATACTCAAGGCTCATCCATAAAGCTTATACCAATTGTTTCTTCAGCAAAGGCTGCAGCTATAATAATTAAAGCTTGGAAAAAACGTTATAATCTTTTCCCTGACGCGTTTGTAGTGGAAGGCCCTTTAGCCGGGGGGCATTTAGGTTTTAATTCTGAAGAATTAAAATTAGGTAAAGTTCCTATTCTTGAAGATTTGGTTACAGAAGTTTTAGGAATAACAGAAGGTTATGAGAAAGATTTTAATATAAAGATACCTGTAATAGCTGCCGGAGGTATCTTCACAGGAAAGGATATTGCTAAATTTTTTAAATTAGGAGTAAAAGGCGTTCAACTCGGTACACGCTTTGTTGCTACTTTTGAATGCTCGGTTGACTCTAAGTTTAAGGAATTGTATATATCCGCGGAAGATGACGATGTTGTCATTATAGATAGTCCTGTGGGGATGCCGGGAAGAGCAATAAAAACAAAGTTAATAGATAGAGCAATGAAAGGCAAGAGCATCCCTGTTCGATGCAATTACAGATGCCTAAAAACTTGTGATCCCTCGAAAGTTCCTTATTGTATAGCTAAAGCTTTATTTAATGCCGCTGCCGGAGATTTGGATGAAGCTGTGGTATTTTGCGGAAGTAATGTCTCAAAGGTTAAAGAGATCGTGACAGTAAAGGAGTTAATTGATTCCTTGGTTAAGGAAACTCTGGAAGCCTTAGATTGAATATGCAATGCTTTTCTACAATAACAAATTAACATGAAAAAAAAGTTTTCGATAAATAATTTAAGTTTAGTCAGAAGGAAATGGATAGGTGTAGCTTTGGTTTCTTTAATGCCTTTACTTATTTTTGTGTACTATGTTTATGGATATTATATTTCTATTTGGGCCGCGGTAATTTTATTAGCTCTTATTTTTTTAGGCTGGACAATTATATCTGAGGTTTTTTCATCCGTGTCTAAAGTCCATAAAAATTCAAAAAATACGTTAAGAGAGCTGGGAGAATATATTCCTTCTGTAGACGATGAGGTAAATAGTTTGGATAATATGATGAGTTTGTTATCTTATAAAGTTAAAGCTGGTTTAGAACAGATGAAAGATTTCAACCGGATTACCGGGGAATTGAATAAAGAAGTTTCGAAAAAAGTGCTTATTTTTTCAACAATATTACAAGCAAATGATTTGTTTTCTAAAAATTCTCCTGGAAAGGAAGTTGTTGTATTCCTTGTTGACCATTTACAGCAGCTTTTAGAATCTAAACTTTGTTTTTGTTGTATGAAAGAAAACAGTTGGGGGGAGATGAAAATAGTTTCAGCTGTAAGCATTGAAAATGAGAAATTAGAAAAATTTATTAGTTCTAAAAAATCAGAAATTTTTCATATGAAAAGGACTGTGTTGATTGATGAAAATAATAAACATAATAATTTTTCATCTTGGCCTCATGATTTAAATGTAATTAATTTAGCCGCTGCTCCTATTTTTTTAAAAGGGGAAGTTGTTGGGTTAGTAGGTGTTGGTAATGATAGGGAAGGTTGGTCTTTTGTTTCTGATGATATAGACGTGCTGAATTTATTTTCTAAGAATGTCGGACTTATTTGGGAACATGAACAACTTTCTACAAAGATAGAAGAGCTGGAAGTAAGAGATTATTTAACTAACCTTTATAATGAAAAGATGGTTATTCAAAGGCTTGGAGAAGAAATAAAAAGATCTACCGTTTATCAAAGGCCGTGCGGGTTTATTGTTATGGGAATAAATAATTATGATGAGTATCAAAAAGAGTTTGGTTTAATTGAAGCTGAAAAGATGCTTAAAAAAATGTCTGTTATTTTTAAAGGATCTTTAAGGGCAATAGATATTGCCGGTAGAATAGGGGCAAATGTTTTTGGGGCTATTTTGATAGAAAGTAATAAAAGGCAGTCTCAAGAAATAGCTAAAAAAGTTGAAGTAAGTTTGATGCCTGTTTTTGGGGATAAAGTTCAATTAACCTTTTCTGTAGCTGAAAGCCCTATTAATGGTATTACTGCTAAAGAGATTATGACGTTCGCGCTGACAAATAACGGCGTTTCTGAAAATAAATGAAATCCCATAAAAAAGTAGATAAGCCTTTAGGGCAGATTTTAGTAGAAAGGGGAGTTATAACTAACTCTCAACTTCAGAAATCTTTGGAAACTCAACAGCAGGAACAAGGGCTTATTGGGGAAATAATTGTTAAATTAGGGTTTGCCAAGGAAGAAGATATTGCTTATTGTTTATCTCTACAGTATGGATTTCCCTATTTGCCTTTGGAAAATTATGAAATATCTCAGGAAGTGGCAAGTATAGTTTCTAAAAATATTTGCAGCCATTATTGTTTGGTTCTCATAGATAAAATAGGCAACACTTTAACTATAGCAATGGCTAATCCATTAAATGATAATGCTATCGAAGATTTGGAAGACTTAACCGGTTGTGATATTCAAATATTTGTGAGTACACCTTCGGATATAAGAAGATGTATAGAAAAATTTTATGAGACACCGTAACTCATAATTAATTTTTATATATATAATTTTATTTTGAGTATTTTTTTGAAAGGAAATATTTTGCTTAAATTTTTATTCCCAGGTTACCTTTCGCGGAAATAAAGATAAATTTACTTATCAGAGTTACGTATAGGATACTTAAATGAAAAGGTTAACGTTTTCTGATTTTTTAATTGATAAAGAGTATCTTACTAAAGAAGATTTGGATAAAGTTTTAGTTACTCATAAGTCAGTGGGCGGTTCTTTAGTAGAAGTCCTTGTGAAAACCGGCTATTTTAAGGAAGCACAAATTGTAAATTTTTTATCTACGTATCTTTCAATACCCCCGGTAAGAATTCTTAATCTAAAAATTCCGAAAGAAATAATATCATTGATTCCGGAAAGAATTGCTAAAAAATATCGAGTTTTACCTATAGGTAAAATAGGTAATACTTTAACTTTAGCTATGGGAGATCCACTAAATGTTTTAGTTATTGATGATATAAAAAAAATCAGCGGCTGTGAGATAAATCCTGTTATTGCTCTTCTTTCTGATATAAATGAGGCTGCTTCAAAACATTACCCGAAAGCTCCTGTGGAATCAATTGAGAATGTAATAAAAGGCCAACAGTTTGAAGATATAAAAATCATAAAACAAGATAAAAAAGGTTTATCCGATGATGAAATAATCCGGTCTATAGAGGAAGCCCCGGTTATAAAATTTACTAATTTTTTCATTAGACGCGCTGTTGAAGAAAAGACCTCTGACATTTTAATAGAGCCATTAGAAAATTTAAGTAGAATTAGGCTAAGAATAGATGGGGTATTAATGGAATTAGAAACTTTTCCTAAGAAAACGCATCCTTTTATTGTATCGAGAATAAAAGTAATGTGTAATTTGAATATAGCTGAATCCCGGTTGCCTCAGGAAGGCAGGTTTCGCTGTAAAGTTTTAGATAGGCATGTTGATTTTCGAGTATCAATTTTGCCGTCAAGTTTGGGAGAGAAAGTCGCTATAAGAGTTTTAGATAAGGGAGCGGCTTATTTGAATCTTGATACTCTAGGATTTGAGGATGACGTTTTAAGAAAAATAAAGGAAGACAGTTTGCGTCCCCATGGGATGATACTTACCTGCGGGCCAACCGGTGCAGGGAAAACTACCACTTTGTATTCGATTATAAATCATATATATAGTCCGGAAAAAAATATAGTAACAGTAGAAGACCCAATAGAATATCAGCTTAAAGGAATCAATCAGGTTAATATAAACCCCGCTATTCATTTGACTTTCGCCTCATGTTTGCGGTCTATTCTCCGGCAAGATCCTGACATTATAATGATAGGTGAGATTAGAGATGGTGACACTGCGGATATGGCGGTTAAATCAGCTTTGACCGGTCATTTAGTTTTATCCACTCTACATACCACAACCAGTGCCGGAACTATTACACGGCTTGTGAATATAGGTATAGAGCCTTTTTTGCTTTCTTCCACCCTGATAGGTGCGCAAGCTCAGAGATTAGCAAGGAAGTTATGTCCTAAGTGTAAAGAAAAATTAGACATGTCTGATGAACTTAGGAAGAAATACTTAATAAATAGAGAGGCTGTTATTTATAAACCAAAAGGGTGTAGGGATTGTCAAAATAAAGGGTATAAAGGGAGGGTATCTTTATGCGAATATCTGCAGGTTTCACCTGAGATAAAGGAATTAATAGTTGCTTGCGCTTCGGAGAATGAAATCAAAAGGCAGTCTCGGAGAGCTGGAATGCGTACCCTCAGGGAAGATGGAATAGTTAAATTAGAAAAAGGAATCATTGGTCTGGAAGAAGTATTGAAGACCACAAGCGCGGATGAGCCTCTTTAAGAAAGAATAAAATATTGATAAGTTTTTTATATTATTATAGCGGAATAAAATGTCGATAAGAGATAAAATATTAACTTATATCATAAAGAACAAGGAAGTTGATCAAGACAATCTTTCAAGGCTTTCAGAAGGAGCAAAGGGTTATAAAGATTTTAAAAGTATATTGATAGAAAAAAAATTAATTACCGAAGAAGAATTGATCCTTTTATTTTCTGAAGAGTTGAAAATACCTTTTTTAGATTTAAAAAAATACAAAATTCCGGTTAAAAATAAGGATTTGTTATCTGGAGATACAGCTATTAAATATAAAGTGGTACCTATATGTAAGATAGGCAATGTTCTAACTCTTTCAACATCTAATCCTTTAGATATTATGGCTTACGATGATGTAAAAATTATGACCGGTTCAGAAAAAGTAGATTTAGTTTTATCGAGAGAAGATGACATCACCAAAGCTATTAAAGAGTTATATAAATCGGGAGAACAGATTATAAATAAATTTGAAGATAATGATGAGATAGATATAGAAGATTTTAGCGATTCAAAAGAAGACCTTGAAAATTTAATTTCAGAAAGTAAACGTTCCCCTATAGTGAGAGCCATTGACTTAATAATTTATAATGCTTTAAAGAAAAGAGCTTCAGATATTCATATTGAACCCTACGAAGATAAATTGTTGGTAAAATATAGAATAGACGGTGTTTTAGTAGAGGAATTTAGTTTTCCTAAACGAAATCAGCAAGCTGTTTTGGCACGTTTTAAAATAATATCCTCTTTGGATATTGCCGAATCACGATTACCTCAAGACGGAAGGTTTAAAGTAAGATTTGAGAATAGGGAGATAGATTTTAGAGTATCGAGTTTGCCTACAAATCATGGAGAAAAATTTGTTTTAAGAGTTTTAGATAAACAGAATTTGGCGGACGGATTAGAGAAATTAGGGTTTTCTCCCAAACCCTTAAGAATGTTCCGGCAAGCAGTTGATTCTCCTTTTGGAATAATTTTAGTGACAGGCCCAACAGGGAGCGGAAAATCGACAACTTTATATTCTATAATAAGCCAGATAAATACACCGGAAAAAAATATTGTAACTATTGAAGAACCGGTAGAGTATCTTTTAGAAGGAATTACTCAGATTCCGGTAAATGCGGATATAGGTTTAACTTTTTCAGAGGGTCTACGTTCAATATTAAGGCAGTCTCCGGATATTGTAATGGTCGGAGAAATAAGAGATGCCGAGACTGCGGATATAGCGATAAAAGCTTCCTTAACGGGAGAACTTATTTTTTCAACTTTACATACAAATAGTGCTGTTGGCGCGGTAGCTAGATTAAAAGATATGGGGGTAGAACCATTTTTGTTGGCATCTTCTTTGATAGCTTCGACTGCTCAAAGATTGGTCAGGAAATTATGCCCTAGCTGCAAAACAAAATACAGAATAGATGAACTTACCTTGAATAGTCTTAATCTAAATTCTTTTTGTCAGGAACATGGAGGTATGGTAAACTTTTATAAAGCAAAGGGGTGCGCATTTTGCGGCCAGACCGGGTATAAAGGAAGAGTAGCTATTTTAGAAATTATTTTTTTAGATGATAAGATAAAAGAAATGATCGTTGAACAAGCTTCAGAAGGAGAGATAATTAAATACGCTAAAGAATACAGAGATTACGAGTCTTTAAGAGATGACGGGCTTAAGAAATGTATTGAAGGTATAACTTCTCTTGAGGAAGTTATACGAGTTACATCGGAGTGAAGTTAACCATTACATAAGATTAAACCCTGAATTTTTGCAAGGAATGGTATATGAAAAAAGAGGAAAATAATAAAAACATATTTACATATGTCGTTAAAGAAAAAGGGGGTAAAGTTTTAAAAGGTTCAATAGAAGCTGAATCTCAAGAGAAACTTATTGAGCATTTTCATAAGCAGGAATATTTAATTTTTTCCATTGAAAAGGCTAAAAAACAATTAAACGCTAAGACAAGAGGTAAAGTTAAAACTGACGATTTAGTCATATTTTCCCGCCAGTTTACCACCTTAATAGAAAGCGGAATTTCTATAGTTGAGTCTTTAAGCATTTTAGAGGAACAGATTGAAAATAAGTATTTTAAGGGAGTTATAAACAAAGCCTTACAAGACGTTAAGGAAGGGTCTTC
>JAUVUO010000170.1 GCA_030601015.1 Candidatus Omnitrophota bacterium
AAACATTGTCCCGGGAGCTTCGATTTGGACATTCTTTATCCCCTGAACTTTAGAGGTTTTAGGATTTAACGCGTACTTCCAAAAATTTTCCCAAAGTTTTTTTTCAAAAGAATTCTTTGCCCCTTCGATCTTATATCCTTCGGGTATTTGATTTATCTTAGAAATTTCATACTCCTGGGTGTTCAGCCCGTCAAGCATAAAAACTTTCCAAAAAAGAAAAATACTTTTACCTTTTAATTTATCATTTACCTTAATATAATTATCATCAAATCTAATAACTAAAGACTGAAATTGAATAATATTTCCGGGAAATGTAAAATACTTAGGATTGAGCGGTTTTTGGTTTACATCATATTCCAGAAATTTAATAGTAGTAAAAATATTACCTGATTCTTCATCATACTTAATTTTTGTAACCAAAACTTCCGCGATACGTGATTCGGCTTGAAGTCGAGATACCACCTGTTTCAAAACTTTACTTTCGCTTACAAAATTATAAATAAATATATAAACAAAACCAGCAGTCAATACAACTATACAAAACAAACAAAATATTTTAATTTTTTTTATCATTTTATTAAATCAAAGACGATTATTTTCTACAAAGTAACCAATTTTATTATACCAAATACCTGTTGAAGTCAAATTGAATTTAAAAAAAAGTTAGCGGGTTAATTGATTAATTCAGATATATTCTTGTATCATTTTTCAGCAATTAACAATTCAACCATTCATTATATAACCAATTAACTCTTTAACTCGATAACTCTCAAACCTTAAACATCTCTATTCTCTCCCTTCACTCTGTTTTTTGGCTATCGTCGATTGTCTACTGCCCATTTGTCCATTGTCCATTAGCATATCTTTTAACAGTAGCGTGTCCAAAAAATTTCAGGGTAATATCATCAATAATTGCATAAATACACGGAAGAACTAATAAAGTCAAAAAAGTCGCGCAAATAATACCCCAGACAATCGTAAGAGCCATAGGTTTTAAAAATGGGTCTCCTCCCCAAATCCCATAAGCTGTCGGCGTAAGGCCTATAGCAGTTGTCAAAGTCGTTAATATTACCGGCCTTAATCTAAGTTGTCCGGCTTCAACAATAGAATTTCTCCGCCCCACACCTTTTCGTCTAAGAGTATTAATAAAATCAACTAAAACTATGGAATCATTAACAACTATCCCCATAAGGCCGATAAACCCCATGAACATAAAAAAACTTAACACCTGACCATGAAAATAGAATGCCCAAATTACCCCAATAAATCCAAAAAGAATTGCCATCATCACTATCAAAGGCTGAATTAAAGAATTAAAATTTGCCGCCAAAATTAAAAATATCAATAAAAAAGCTAAAATAAAAGCCCTAATAAAACTTCTTATAGCCTTGACATTTTCTTTTTGTTCTCCGCCATACTTTATGCTGTACCCGGGATAATTTATTATTACATCTTTAAATTGGTTTTCTACCAACAAATTAGCTTTAATTGATGTCATTTCTTTATTATCAACATCCGCTTTTACCGTAATCACTCTTTTACCGTCTAAATGTTTAATGTCGGTTATAGAAACTTTATCGTCTAAATGCGCTATTTTATTTAGAGGTATAAGATTACCAAACTTATTAGGCACAAGAATCTTATCAAAAGATACTCTTTTATTCCTATAATCCTCAGGAAAACGGACAATAACATCAATATCCTCTTCCGCTTGAACCGGCTTAATAGATGTAGCGACTCCTCCTTTAAATGAATTACGGATAGAAGCTGCTATTTCTCCTACAGAAAGAAAAGTTCTCGAAGCCTGATCTTCATCAATAACAACACGTATTTCTCCTCTGCCGACCTCGTAATCAGATGTAACATCAGATACACCCTTCGTGTTTTTTAAAAAATCTAAAACCTTTTCCGCTATTTCATTTAAAACGGCAAATTTTTCTCCTCTTATCTGCACAGCAACGGCTTTGCCTACAGACGGGCCAGCCTGCTCTTTTTCAAAATATATTTTATTAAATCCTTTAACATCATTAACTTTATCTCTTAAACTGTCGATAATTTCACTCACATTGGATTTTCTCTTTGTAAAAGGAGTTAAATATACGGTTATTTGAGCAACATGGCTTCCCATTTTTCCATAAGGGTCGAATTCCCATCCGGAACCCATTGAACCAATAACTGTAGTATACGTATCTAATAGTTCTTTTGGCAATTCCTTTACAATATTCTCCACATTAACCACCAATTCATTCGTAGAATATAAATTAGTTCCTACCGGAGCTTCTAATCTAATAAGAAATTCTTCAATACCCTCTTCGGAACTAAACAAAACAAAAGGCATAGATTTCGCGCGAAAAAAAGTACATATTAAAACTATAAGTAAAACACAAATTACCAGATAACGTTTTTTTAAAGCTTTCTTCACTATTCTAGTGTAAAAATTAAGTAATGCCTTAAACCAAGGTAAATCTTTTTTTGATTTAAATTTTCCTCCAAAATTAACAAAATCGTCAAAATGAGACGGCAAGATCACTAAAGATTCTAAAAGAGATGCATTCAAAGCTATTATAACTATGAAAGGAATACCCCAAATAAATTTGCCGATCATTCCTTCCATAAACAACAAAGGACTAAAAGCAGCAATTGTAGTAATAATAGTTGTTGTTACAGGGCTAACAACTTCCTGAGTCCCTTTTATTGCCGCTTCTTTCGAACTCATACCTATTTCTAAATACCGTGAACAATTTTCCGCGACAATTATTCCGTCATCCACAACCATACCTAATACGATTATCAACCCAAACATAGTAATAAGATTTACACTTAAACCTAAAAGAGCCATTACAGACAATGTCGCGCAAAAGGCAATAGGCAGGCCTAATGCTGTCAATAAAGCAATACGGAAATTTAAAAATACCATAAGCACAATACAAACTAAGACAATACCTACAATCCCGTTGTTTTTTAGAACCCCTAATCTACGCTCAACATAATAAGAAATATCATTAATATACGAAACCTTTAACTTCTCGTCAGATTGACTTAGGAAATCAGCTGTTTTTTTCTTTATCTCTTTAACAATTTTAATGGCATCGCCGGTTGCCTGTTTAACAACTGTAAGATTTATAGACCTTGTGCCATAGCTTTTATTAATAATATTTTCATCTTCAAACGCAAAACGAACTAAAGCAACATCTTTTATTCTTAACCAATTACCAGTTTCATTGGCACGAATAACAACATTCTCTATCTCTTCTTTAGTATAGAATTCACCTGTAGTTCGAATACTGAACTCTTTGTTACCTCTAAGTTTGCCGCCCGGCAAACTTATATTTTTTTTCCGTAAAGCATTTATTACATCCTCTAAACTTAGATACAAATCGCTCATTTTAACCGGATCAACCTCAACCCAAACCTCTCTATTCCTCCATCCGCTGCGGTTAACCGAAGAGACTCCTTCTATATCCTCAAGTATATCCTCCAAGTATTCAACATAATTCTGTAACTTAATTTCATCTATTTTACCGCTTAGGGCCACCTGAATAACCGGAATTTCCCCGGAAGTAATCTCAGTTACTATCGGATCATCTACAACTTCGTCGGGTAACCCCCTAACTCTATCTACAGCCTTTTGAATATCATCTACAACCTTACTCTTATTTTTTACATCTTGATTTACCTTTACCAAAATATTAGATCGATTATCAATTGAAGTAGAAGTCATCTCCTCAATGCCGGCAACACCTTTTAATTCTTTCTCTATAGGGATAGTAACTAATTTTTCTACTTCTTCAGGAGGGCTTCCTGGATAAATAGTATTTATGACAACCATATCATAAGAAACGTC
>JAUVUO010000048.1 GCA_030601015.1 Candidatus Omnitrophota bacterium
GGTATTATGATTTATTCGGGATCCCAGCATCCGCTGGGATGACAGGTGTGGGGTATTTGTTCTCGCTTTGTCATTCTTGTAACATAGATCTTTTCGGTAGATGATTATTTGCTGGCGGGATAACAATTAATATCAAATATTTATTAATCTTTTCAATCCGATTCGTTTTAATTCTTTATCTATAGAAATTATTTGTACTTTTAAAATATCGCCTACAGAAACTACATCGTAAGGATTTTTAATAAATTTATCACTTAACTTAGAAATATGAATCAATCCGTCATGATGTATCCCAATATCAACAAACGCGCCAAAATTTGTAACATTCGTAACCGTACCGTCCAATATCATATCTTCTTCTAAATCTTTTATATCATTTATTTGAGAACTATACTGTATATAAACAAAATCTTTTCTTGGATCGACTCCAGGCTTAATGAGTTCTTTCAATATATCTTTTATTGTTAATAACCCAAAATCTTCGGTTACGTAATCTTCTGGCTTTATTTTTGAAATCAAAGCCTCATCCCCTATTAAGTCTCCTATTTTCAACCCCTGCGCCACAGCCATATTCTCCGCCAAACTATAATTTTCAGGATGGATTGCTGAATTATCCAAAGAATTATTTCCATTAAATATTCTTAAGAACCCCGCGCATTGCTGAAAAACTTTCTCTCCCAATCTAGGAACTTTTAATAACTCATTTTTATTAGAAAAAATCCCATGTTCCATCCGATATTGATAAATACTTCGAGCCGTAGATTTACCAACACCGGATATAAATGATAATATATCCTCAGAGGCCGTATTCAAATCTACTCCTACCGAATTAACACAAGACTCAACAACAAAACCCAATGTTTTTTTTAATTCAGCCTGATTAACATCATGTTGGTACTGGCCTACACCTATAGATTTAGGGTCAATTTTTATAAGTTCCGATAAAGGGTCCTGAAGCCGCCTGGCAATACTGATAGCCCCTCTTACCAATACATCTAAATCCGGAAATTCCCTTTTAGCAATTTGCGAAGCTGAATAAACGGAAGCGCCTGCCTCATTAACAACTACAACTTTACAATCCAATCCATCTTTTTTTACAATCTTTTTTATAAAAATATCGGTTTCTTTAGATGCCGTACCATGTCCGATAGCTATAAGTTCAACTTTATATTTTTCTATAAGATTTACTAAAATTTTTTCCGCGAAAGACCTTTTACTTTGCGGTGGATGAGGAAATATCTGTCCATTTTCCTTATAATTACCATTAGAATCTATCACTGCCATCTTACATCCTGCCCTATATCCGGGATCAATGCCTAAAATATTTTTATGCCCTGCCGGTGATGCTAATAATAATTTTCTTAAATTCTTTGAAAACACGGTTATAGCTTCTTTTTCGGCCTCTTTCAGCTTTAACATAAATACTTCAAGTTCGATCGAGGGAAAAAGCATTTTTTTATAGCCTTGTTTAATCGCGATTAGTAATTCCTTTAAAAAAATTGCTTTTTTATTCTTAACTACTTTCTCTTCGATTAACCCAAAAGCTGAATGTTCCTCTACTTCTATTTTCCAAGAAAGAACTGCTTCCTTAGCTCCCCTTCTAATAGCAAGAATTCTATGAGATGGTGAACTTTTTATAGGCTCAGACAAAGTGTAATAATCTTCATATTTGGATTTTTTGCCAACCCATTCTTTTTGCGGTTTTGATATTAACTTACCTTTATTAAAAATAAATTCTCTTAAACATTCTCTTACCTCAACATCTTCTGATATTTTTTCAGATATAATATCTAAAGCACCGATTATTACATCTTCGGATGAATAAACTTTTTTTTCAGGATTTATAAAACCGGCAATTATGGATTCCTTTACTCCTTCGGATTTTTGTTCAAAAAGAATTATATCTGCTAACGGCTCTAACCCCTTCTCTTTAGCAATAGTGGCTTTGGTTCTTCTTTTAGGTTTATATGGTAAATATATATCTTCAAGTTTTTGTTTTTCTCTACACTCAACTATTTTTTTTTCTAATTCAGAAGTTAATTTATCCTGGTCTTTGACACTTTTTAACACAGTTTTTTTGCGTTTTTCCAACTCACTATAATATTCAAACTTTTCTTCTATGTTTCTTAATTGTTCCTCATCCAAAGAATTAGTTTTTTCCTTTCTATATCTTGCTATAAAATGAATAGTAGAACCATCTTTTAACAATTCTATTGTATTTCTAACAAATTTTTCAGGTATTTCTATATCTTGTATTATATTTTTAATAATAACTTCCTGATCCACCAATTTCTCCTAAGAAATGAGACTGTCACATTTTACAACAGTCTCTAAAAAAATTTCAATGCGCATATTTTTATAAATTATGTATGAAGGTTACTTCTTTAGAAGGATAGTTTTTACCGTAGTATGAGTTTTATTTCCCCAAGGCCAAAACATAGATATTACAATACCTGTATCAAACTCTTTAGCATACAAAGTCTGGTTAGGAAAAATTCCTCCATGATCTTTGGCTAAATCCTGATGCCGCGGAGAAGGCTTTACGCCTTTAGGTTTCACCGCTTCTCCCAAGACCTCAAGAAAACCATTTTCCCACTTAGTTATATCTTTATTATATATAACTATTTCCCAATAATCCTCTGATAAACTTCTCTGAACGTAAAGGTTAAGCCCTTCGAATTTACTTTTTATTTTATTTAAATCCATACTACTTCCCCGAAATTATAATTATTATAATATTACTTTAGTTTAAACAATATCTTCATAGAATACAAGCTTTGAATTCTTAATATAAATTGATTCCATAATAATTATTTTATTTATCTACTCTCTAATTTTCTTTTTAAAACTTATTTGTATTCATTTTGTAGCGTCTTCCATGATTTCGTTCATTCTCTTGACAAAATCGGCCGATTGAGAAAGATTACCATCCATTAAAAGCACTCCCTCGTATAACTGGGTTATACATTTCTTCAATATAGGATCATTGCGGCCCGCTATCTGTATCTTGGCCAAATTCTTTATTAAAGGGTTATTCATGTTTACTTCCAATATTTTTTTTGATTCTCCTGTATGCTGATTCATCATTCTCATCATTTTTTCCATTTGGCTGTCCATCCCGTCTTTTCCCACAACTAAAGTAACTGCTGAATCAACAAGCCTTTTTGAAGGAACGACATCCTGAACTTTAGTGCCCAATGTTTCTTTAAATAAAGAAATTAAAGATTTGCTTAAATTATCATCCGGCTTTTCTATTTTATCTTGAGGTTCTAGATCTATATCCGCTTTATCAATTGATTTTATCTTTTTTTTGTCATATTCCCCTATAGACGGAAAAATAAAAACATCAACCGGTTCGGACAAAAGAAGCACTTCAATACTATTCTTTTTAAAATACTCTAGATTAGGATTTTTTTCTAAAGATTCCCTGTTTTCACCGGCAAGATAATAAATTTCTTTCTGATTTTCGCGCATCCCCGAAACATAACTTTTTAAAGATGTATATTCTCCTTTAGAATTTAAAGATGATTCAAACCTTAAAAGTTCTATAATTTTATCCCTGTTAGAAAAATCACTGTTTACCCCGGTTTTAAAAAGAGGTCCAAAATTTTTATAAAACTCATTATATTTATCCGTTTTTTTCTCAGCCCACTCTTCTAAAAGCGAAAAAATCCTGCCGGTAATCGCGCTCCTGATTTTTCCCATTACCGAACTGGACTGAGTAATTTCCCTAGAAACATTTAATGGTAAATCCGTGGTATCGACAACTCCTTTAACAAATCTTAAATAATCAGGAATAGCATCTTTACAATCTTCCTGAATAAGTATCTTATTCGAATACAAATAAATAGACTTTTCGTTCTGAATCCTCATTAAATCCATTGGTGCTTTTTTAGGAATAAAAATTAAGGATTTAAAACTAACATTTCCTTCCATAGATATATGCAAATGGCCTAGAGGATCGTCATAATCATTCGAAATAAATTTATAAAAATCATTTAATTCCGCATCCTTAATCTCATTCGCTCTTTTATGCCAAATAGCTGTTACTTTATTAATCTGCTCTTTCTTTAAATAAATAGGGAAATCAGCAAAATTTGAATATTTACTTATAATCTGTTTAATCTTGTATTCTTCCGAAAACTCTTTCGCGCTATCTTTCAATTTAAAAAATATTTTTGTTCCTCTATCTTTCTTATTAATTTCTTCAATAGTGAACTCACCTTCTCCCGAGGATTTCCAACAATATCCTTTAGAATCACTTGCCGCATTTCTGGTTTCTATAGTAACCTCATCTGCCACCATAAAAACCGAGTAAAACCCTACACCAAACTGTCCAATTAAATTTTCCTCCAATTTTTTTTTCTCTTCCTTAATATTTTTTAAAAACTCAAGAGTACCTGAACGGGCGATAGTTCCTATATTATTTACTAATTCCTCTTCGGTCATCCCTATACCATTATCCTCTATGGAAAACATCTGCTTTTTAGAGTCTATTTCTATTTTTATTCTTAATTCAGCATCCGGATCTATAATATTTTTATCAGTAAGTTTTTTAAACCGCGCTTTATTAAGAGCATCTGACGAATTAGACACTAATTCCCGCAAAAAAACTTCCGGATGGGTATACAACGAGTGGGTAATCAAATTTAACAGCTGTTTCATCTCAGTCTTATATTCATACTTATGTATTGACTCTGTTTTTTTATTCATTTTAGTTTCCTCCTTTACAAATAAAATTATCTATAATTTCTTTTTTCTTTAGTACACAATTTTAATCATATTTCAAAAATTTTCAAGTAATTTTCCGAAATATAAATATAATCTTTTTTTGCCTTATTTATTACTGCCGCACATAATCAACCTCATATTACACAAATCAAACGCCAACCCAATCTTTTAAAATCGACTGATACCCTTTCTGTTCCAACATTACTTTTACATCACTCACGCTTCTTTCATCTAATATTTTAAACTGTTCAGAAAAGGCACTTCCAACTTCAGATATGGTATGTCCGCCCACAACCGTGGTAGATCCCGCGGATATACGGGTAATCCCTAAAGGAATTAAATTTTCTCTGAATTCAGGACTTTCTCTAGTAGACAATGTAATCCCTAATCTAGGAAGAAAAATTCGGAAAGCCATAATGATTTGCGCGACATTAGTATCTGTAACATTATAAACAGGCTTAAACCCGCCGGCAGTCTTCCTTATTCTTGGAATAGATACGCTTATTTCCGCATCCGAAAAATTATCCTGCAAAAATTTCGCGTGAATTCCCAGCATAAAAGCTTCTTTTCTCCAATCATTTAGACCTAACAAAGTCCCAATATTCACGCATCTCATACCTTTCGCTAATGCTCTTTCAGGAGCTTCCAATCTATACAAATAATCCTTTTTCGGCCCGGCCAAATGAACTTTATCGTAAATAACCTCATCATAAACTTCTTGATAAATAGTTAATCCGTCAACACCGTCTTTTATCAATTCTTCGTATTCACTTCCTTTAAGAGCATAAATTTCAATAGAAATAGAAGTAAAATATTTTTTTAAAATTTTTATACAATCTTTTATATAAAATAAAGAATTTTCTTTTCTCGATTCCCCGGTTAAAATCAGGATATGTCTTAATCCTGTAGAACTTATAAAGTTAGCCTCTTTATCTACTTCTTTCAATGTTAATTGTTTTCTTCTAATTTTACTATTAATATTAAACCCGCAATAAATACAGTTATTAACACAATAATTCGAAATATAAATCGGCGTATACAGCTGAATTGTTTTACCGAAATTTTGTACAGTTAAATTATGGGCTAATTGAGCCATCTCTTCTAAATATTTCTCTGCTATCGGTGATAGAAGGGTATAAAATTGTTCTACACTTATAACTTCCGCGTTTAAAACAGAATTTATTTCTTTATCTGTGACACCTATAAAAAAATTTTCTATATTAACCCTTTTAAACTGTAAAACCCAATCATGAAAACTCATATTTACTTCAGCCTCAACTTTCATTGCCTCTCAAGAACCCGGTCAAAGGAGAAGATGCTCTAGCCCTATCCACACTAACGGCTAATCCGGATAAATAAGCAATTCTTCCTGCCTCTACTGCTTTACTAAAAGCCTCTGCCATACCCTCAGGATTATAAGCCGTTGCAATAGCTGTATTTACCAAAACAGCCCCGCATCCTAACTCCATACAATCCGCAGCTTCTGAAGGTTTCCCTATCCCGGCATCAACAATAACCGGTATATTTAATTCATTAACCATAATCCTAACTATTTCTTTTGTCCGAAACCCTCTGTTGGTACCGATAGGCGACCCCAACGGCATTACTGCAGCTGCCCCGGATTTTTCCAATTGTCTTGCTATAATCAAATCGGGATTAATATATGGCAAAACAACAAACCCCTCCTTTGAAAGCACTTCCGTAGCTTTTAAAGTTTCATAATTATCCGGCAATAAATATTTATTGTCCGGTATAACCTCTATTTTAATCCAATTGCCGCAACCCGCGGCTTTTGCCAATCTTGCTATTCTTATTGCCTCTTTCGCATTCCTGGCACCCGAAGTATTTGTCATAAGCAAACAATGTTTAGGTATATTAGCTAATATATTTTCCGATTTAGATTCCATATCAATACGCCGTAAAGCAACGGTAACTACCTCGGCCTTTGATTTCTCTAAAACATTTTTAATTACTTTTTTATTTTCAAATTTACCTGTCCCAATAAAAAGACGGTTTGTTATAGTTTCCCCGCCTATAATTAATTTATCTTCCATTATTACCTCCTAAACAAAATTATAGTATCGTCAAAAATAATTACTTGATTTTATTCTTAAAATCCTTTATACGCCTAACAATATCTTCTGCGTCAACCAATCCTCTTATCATCGCTATATTTTTCACACCCTTGTTTAAAAGTATATCTACATTATCTAAGTTTATTCCCCCTATAAAAACAACCGGTTTAACTGCTATATCTAATACTTTTTTAATATCCGTAACCCCTATTGAATAATCTTTTGTTTTTGTCGGAAAGATGGGGCCAAAAGCTATATAGTTACAATCACTATTATTCGCTTCTACAAACTGGTTAAAAGAATGAGTTGAAATTCCTATTATTTTCTCTTGGCCCAATATTTCACGCGTTTGTCTCAAATTATATATCTTTATATCTTCTTGTCCCAAATGCACTCCATCCGCACCGACCTCTTCTGCCAATAAAGGGTCATCATTAACAATAAATATCGTATCTTTTTCAAAACATAAAGAAAAAATCGATTTCCCTAATGTAATCAATTCATTCCTTGCCATTTTTTTATCCCGCATCTGAATAATATCTATCCCTGCTAAAACTGCTGATTTAACAATATCTAAAGTACTTCTATTATCCGAATACTCCTGACTAGTCACCAAATATAAACTCTTTTCCTTAAACACTTTCATTTTCTCTTATAGGGCTGCTGCAAAATGCAGCCTCCCCTGATTAATCTTTTCTTCTTATATCCGTGATCCATCAACAAAAACTCATGTTACATTATACAATAAATATATGCATAATAAATCAAAATCACTAATCTCGCTTCCAACAATCAAAAACAGGACTTAATTATCTAATTATTAAATAATTTTATTTCAAAGGAAGGATGTTTTTAAAAGACTGGTCTTTAAAAACTTATAATATATCTGCCTTTTTTCGGCTTATGATTTCTAATTTTTAATCTCTACCCCAAAACAAATTACACCTATAATTTAAAAATTTCTGTAAAACGGAACAATATTTACAAAAAATTTTATTTTTTCCCCATTAGCTTTTAGATTGTTCCCCCTAATTTTATATCACAATTTATAGATACCTGCAATATTTTATACTTTCTTAAATAAACGCAGCTGTTTATAAAAAATAAAATTCGCTTTATTTTATATAAATTAAATAGATAGACTCTAAAAAAATCGGAATTGAACCCCTTTGAATGTAGATTTAACTATAAACTTTCTTTATTAAATATTTTTTATATAATTTTAGCTTTATCAATAAACTATTATATCAAAATTCCCTTTTCTAAAAACCTATTTATTGTATCTATTAACACTACTGACCCCACAGTTTTAGCAATAAAATACCGGCCGCCAATAGTCCTAATTGGCTGATCCTCCATTTCCATTTCGGTCATAACCGCTGTCAAAAAAATAATAGGAATCTTCCTTGTTTCAGGGTCTGCCAATAAAGCCTCAGCGACATCCGCACCCGAAACATTCGGCATAACTATATCTAATA
>JAUVUO010000204.1 GCA_030601015.1 Candidatus Omnitrophota bacterium
CGTAACAGTTACAATTAGACGAAGGATATCTTCTAAATATAAATCTGAAGCAATCGCATTGCTTATTTGAGTTAAAGCTTTAATATGCTCTTTATAGGAAATATTTAAATTCTCCATTTACCTCCTTCCTTTTTGCTTAATTTTTAGGCACTTTATAGTTAAAAAAAATCTTTATAACTTTTCCTTATTCATATTTTTTAAACCAAAATTATCTAAATCTTTTATTGTTTTGTTATTGATTATGAATAATAAAGCCTCCTCCGCCTCTAATGAATTCATTTTTATCTTACTATTAACATCCTTAAGTTCTTCGTTGAGATGAGTTTCTATTTCTAAGGCTATAGTCATTTAAATTACCCTCCTTACAAAAAAAAAGACCTCTTCTACTTATCTTTTAAGTAAAAAACATCTTTGTTTAAATGCACTAACGTTGTGCCGGCAAACTTACAAACTTATACAAATATACAAGTAAAAAAAATTACTTTTTGGTAACCTTTTTGAATTTTATATGCTAACAAATCGTAAATTCTCTACCAATACAATGAGGCTGGATTGTTTATGGGCCGATTGCAAAATACAACAGGCTATTGAAGGATTATAATATTTATATGTCCTGTTTTCTGATATATAAAATATCAAAAAGCATTCTTTAAAATACTCAATATATCATCTTTATTTAATTTCTGAAAAGAACCTAATTCCCCAAAAGTTGCTGCCTTTTTAGCCATCTCTTTCAAAGAACCCTCTTCAACCCCAATTTCTTGTAAAGTAGAAGGCATACCTAAGGAATTAAAAAACTCTTTAGTTTTATTTATCCCCTCTTTAGAAACCATAATAGGATTACTAACCTCAACACCCCAAACATTCCTGGAATATTCTTTAAATTTATAAGCTGTTGAATCATTCAATACATACTCCATCCAATGAGGAGTTAATATAGCAAGTCCTACCCCATGTGTCACGTCATATATCGCGCTAACTTCATGTTCAATATAGTGCGTAGCCCAATCACCTATCTTACCGTAACTCAAAAGCCCATTTAAAGCTAAACTGCCGGCCCATAATAGATTTGCTCTAGCCTCATAATTTTCAGGTTCCTTTAAAGCAATGGGCCCGTATTTTATACATGTTTTAAGAATACCTTCAGCCATCCTATCCTGTAAAAAAGCTTCTTTAACCGGACTAAAATACTGTTCTATAATATGACTAAAAATATCAACTACCCCTGCGGCTGTCTGATTATTCGGTACTGAAAGAGTATAATTCGGATCTAATACGGAAAATTTTGGCCGTAATAAATCACTACTTATAACCAATTTTTGTTTAGTATCTGTATTACTCACAACAGAATTTCCATTCATCTCCGAACCCGTAGCCGCCAAAGTCAACACGCTTCCTAAAGGAAGACTCTCTAAGACATGAGCCTTACGTAAAAAAATATCCCAAGGATCACCTTTATAATAAAATCCGGCAGAGATTGCTTTAGCACAATCTATAACACTGCCTCCTCCTACAGCTAATATAAACTCTAAATTGTTTTGTTTACAAATTTCGATACCTTTTCTAACGCTATCTATTCGAGGATTTGGTTTTACGCCTGACAACTCTTCATAAATTATACCGTTATCATTTAATATTTTTACAATTTCATCGTACAACCCAATTTTGTTAATACTCCCTTGACCATAGACAAATAAGATTCTATTCCCATATTTCTTAATTTCTTTAGCAATCCTTCCGATTTTGTTTGTTCCAAAATAAACTTCTGTAGATATAGAATAATCAAAATCTAACATTTTTTACCTCCGTTTACTTTGATATATTTTTTTAACATACTAAAGTCTTTTGCTAATACTTTTTTCTTATTCATATTATAAACAACAACCGCCGGATGATAAAAAGGGATAACTTTTATTTTACCATAAGACGATTCCGCAAAAAAAACTTGGCCATGTATCTTACTAATCCCTTGAATTTTATCATTTAGCTTATACTTTTTCATAACATAAGAAGTAGAAAAATTTCCTAAACAACAAATTACTTTTGGTTTAATTATATCAATCTGACTATCTAAAAACACAGCACACAATTTTATTTCTTCTTCCTTAGGATTTCTATTCTTCGGAGGCCGGCATTTTACTGTATTAGCGATATAAACATCCTGCCTCTTCATCCCTGAATTCATTAAAAGCTCATCTAAAATATCACCTGAACGGCCGCAAAAAGGTTTACCGGTTTTATCCTCATTAGCTCCGGGAGCTTCACCGACAAACATTATATCAGCATTAGAATCCCCTTCCCCAATTACAGGATTAAGCCTTTCCTTAAAAAGTTCGCATCTTTTACAGTTAAATATTTCCTGTTTTAACTTATTCATTTGATTATTCATTATTACAAATCTGTTTAAAAAAAGACCTCAGACATTAGACCACAGACTAAAGACAAAAAAAATAAAAATACCCAATAAATCCGAAATCCTTAAATAATAAATTTATTTTTTTCGTACACTTAAAATCATCTGCGAACACAAAAAAAACCTGCCTAACGGAGCGGCGAAGACGCGTAGGAAGATCAGATGCATTGCTTCATTATAAATTAATTAAATTCTCAATATCATTTTCCCAGTTTTTGGAGTTGATTTCAATATAATTTTTAATAACGTTTAATGATTTTTCATTACGTATAATATGGTCATAAAATGATCGTTGCCAAACCGGATGTTTAGGCATATTTTGTAATATATTTATACATTTTGTTACCACAGATTTAAAACCAGCCACAAAAGACGATAATGTTTGTTTGCAAATATGATTATCCGTAGGGGCGGCTGGCTGTGTTTAGAGTACAATAGATAGGTAACACTTTGTGGCATATTATAACCAACTGAGTGGAGTTTTAATTTATAAGGGGAGATAATGGTTTGTATCAGAGGCATTACCAGGACAAAGAGTTATGCTTCTCGATAAAGATCCAGAGGTGGAAGTGTATTTTGTAAATAGCTTAGTTCGAAGGCTTAATTTAAGGGAGAAAATAACTTATTA
>JAUVUO010000233.1 GCA_030601015.1 Candidatus Omnitrophota bacterium
GATCTATCCACACTAACAGCTAATCCCGACAAATAAGCAATCCTTCCTGCTTCTACCGCTTTACTAAAAGCCTCTGCCATCCCAACAGGATTATCTGCCGTAGCAATAGCTGTATTTACCAAAACGGCCCCGCAGCCTAACTCCATACACTCTGCGGCTTCTGAAGGTTTCCCTATCCCCGCATCCACAATAACCGGTATAGTTAATTCCTTAATTAGAATCCTAACTATTTCTTTTGTTCTAAACCCTCTGTTCGTGCCTATAGGTGACCCCAAAGGCATAACTGCGGCTGCACCGGATTTTTCCAACTGTCTTGCAATAATTAAATCCGGGTTTACATAAGGAAATACAACAAACCCTTCTTTTGAAAGCACTTCTGTAGCTTTTAATGTTTCATAATTATCAGGAAACAAATATTTATTATCGGAGATAACTTCTATTTTAATCCAATTACCACAACCCGCAGCTCTTGCCAATCTTGCTATTCTTATTGCTTCTTTGGCATTCCGGGCTCCCGAAGTATTAGTCATAGGTATACAATGTTTAGGTATATAATCTAATATATTTTCTTTTTTAGATTCCATATCAATACGTCTTAAAGCCACGGGAACGACATCACCCTTTGATTCATCCAAACCAAGTTTAATTATTTTTTTATTTTCAAATTTTCGTGTCCCGACAAAAAGGCGGTTAGTTATAGTTTTACCACCTATAATTAAACTATCTTTCATTAGTCTCTCCCAAAACAAGATTATTATCGTTAAGTTTGTTCTTAAAATCTTTTATACACCTAACAATATCCTCAGCATTAACTAATGCTCTTATCATTGCTATATTTTTAGCACCTTTATTTAAAATTATATCTAGATTATCTAAATTTATTCCCCCTATAAAAACTACCGGTTTAAGGGATAGATCTAATACTTTTTTTATATATGCAACTCCTATTGAATAATCTTTTGTTTTTGTGGAAAATATGGGACCAAAAGCTATATAATCACAATCACTATTATTCGCTTTTTCAAACTGACTCAAAGAATGAGTTGAAACCCCTATTATTTTTTCTTTTCCTAAAATATCACGCGTTTTTTTTAAATTATATATATTTATATCCCCCTGCCCAAGATGAACTCCATCAGCTCCTACTTCTTCCGCCAAGAAAGGATCATCATTAACAATAAAGATTATATCTTTTTCCAAACATAAAGAAGAAATCTCTTTACCTAACCAAACCAATTCATTTCTGGTCATTTCTTTTTCCCTCATCTGAACAATATCTATCCCAGCTAAAACTGCTGATTTGACAACATCTAACGTATTTCTCCTACCTGAATACTCTTGACTCGTTACCAAATACAAACTATTTTCTTTGAATACTTTCATTTTACTTTTATTACTCTTTTTTCCAATAAATTATTCATAAAAACACTACCCGAAATTAGATAACTATTGTATTTATCCAATATCCCATTATACAATAAATGTAAGCATAATAAATTAATATAACTAATCCTATTTCCAAAATCAGTACTTAGTTATCCCCATATTAATCATTTTAATTTTAAAGGAAGGATATTTTTGAAAGCTACTACTTTAAAATCTTCTAATATATCTGCCCTTTTTCAGATTAAGCATTCTTATTGTCAATATCTACCCCAAAACAAATAACACCCACAACCTTGAAATTTTTGTATAACTGCTACTATTTTTTACATTTATCTTTATACCACATTTTCTATATACCTACAATATCTATAACTTTTTTTAAAATAGGAGAAAACACTTATAAAAAACGAACTTTATTTTCTATACCTTGAAGAAAAAACTATAGGTATATAAACAGAATTTAAACCTTTTAAATATATTATTACTCCAATTCTATATATTTAAATAAAAAATCCCGCATATATTAAACGGGAGTTTTCATTAATTTAGTTTCCAATATAAAAATGGCTGCCCCGTCTGGGCTCGAACCAGAGATAAGTGATTCAGAGTCACTCGTGTTACCAATTACACCACGGGGCAATATAAAAACAATCTATTATTCTTAAACTATTATTTGATATAAAAATTCTCAAAATACAAACTTACATCTTACCAAAGGTTTTCTTGCATCCAACCATCTGCTCTCTCCATTACTTTATAAGAACTATAAGTTACATCAACAACTTCCTGACCAGCGCCATATAAAAGACCTCCTGTTCCTGTAACAATTTTGCCCGTATTTTTCACAGTTTGACATCCATTTAAACAAAGAAAAGCAAGATTTAAAACAACCAAAAACCCAAACTTATTCATTTTGCATCCCCCCAATATTTAACTAATTTCCTTAATCTATTAAATACCTTTTCTTTACCTAAAATTTCCATAGTCTCAAATAACCCAGGGCCGTTTTTATTTCCAGTTAAAGCTACTCTAGTCGGATGAACCAGTACCCGCATTTTAACCTCTAAAGTTTCTGCTGTTTTTCTAAATTTCTCTTCTATCTCTTCTTTTATAAAATTATTAACATTATTTAACTCTTCTATCAAACAGTTTATTTTATCTGACAAATCATTATCCAATATTTTTTGCGTTTCTACATTATAC
>JAUVUO010000091.1 GCA_030601015.1 Candidatus Omnitrophota bacterium
GGATTTTTTTTAAAATTCAGTATAATAAACCATTATGTTAGATATTAAATCAATTAGACAGAATACGGATTTGGTTAGGAAGGCTCTGAATGATAGAAATTCTAATTTCAATCTTGATGAATTTTTACAGATAGATGAGTCCAGGAGGAAAATTTTAGGCAAAATAGAAAATTTAAAAGCAAAGCAGAATAAAATAGATGATGAAGTAAAGCTTTTATTAAGAGAGAAAAAAGATTTTAAATCAAAGATTGAGGAAAGTAAAAATATAAAAAGAGAGATAGTTTCCTATGAAGATGTATTTCAGGATCTCAATGTTAATTTTATGAAAGAAAGCTATAAAATTCCGAATATTCCTCATTCTTCACTTCCTATAGGAGATATTTCCAATAATAAGGTAATCAAAGAATCGGGGTCCAAAAAAGAATTTAATTTTAAACTTTTAGATCATATCTCTTTAGCCGAAAATCTTGATATTGTTGATTTTAAACGTGCTGTTAAAGTTTCAGGGTCCAATTTTGTTATGTTTAAAGGTGCGGGCGCTCAGTTAGAAAGAGCTCTTATAAATTTTATGTTAGATTTACATACGAATGAACATAATTATTTAGAAATTCTTCCGCCAAAACTGGTTAATAGAGATTCAATGTTTTCAACCGGACAACTCCCTAATTTAGAAGATGATATGTATGCGGTCAAAGATGACGGGTTGTATTTGATACCAACGGCAGAGGTTCCGGTGACCAATATACATAGAAATGAAATTTTCAATGAAGATGATTTGCCAAGATGTTATGTCGCGTATACACCTTGTTTTAGAAGGGAAGCCGGATCTTACGGTAAAGAGACGAGGGGGTTGATGCGGGTTCATGAATTTGATAAAGTTGAAATGGTCAAATTTGTTAAGCCTGAAGATTCTTACCAAGAGTTGGAAAAATTACTTAGTAACGCTTGCAAAGTTTTAGATTTGCTTGAACTTCCATACAGGATAGTTCTTCTTGCTACCGGAGATATTAGTTTTGCTGCTGCTAAATGTTATGATATAGAACTTTATTCCCCCGGGGTGGATATGTGGCTTGAGGTCTCTAGTTGTTCTAATTTTGAAGATTTTCAAGCTAGAAGAGGAGCTATTAAATATAAAAACAAAAAAACCGGAAAAAATGATTATGTACATACGTTGAATGGCTCAGGAGTTGCTTTAGCCAGATTATTTATTTCTATTTTAGAAACATATCAGCAAGAAGATGGTTCGGTAGTGATACCGAAAGTTTTAAGGAGATATTTTAATGGAAGAGAGAGTATTAAAAAATAATTATATTTATACGCTAATTAAATTCGCTCTTTCTTTAGTAATTCTTTGTTTCTTAGTTGAATTAACTAAAGTTTTTTGGACGACATTGAGTAAAATTGAAAAATTCGACTTAAATGTTTTAATTATTTCCGTATTATCTTTGTTTGCTTTTTATAATTTTATCGCGGATTTAAATAATTTTTATAAAAAGATACAGAATTTCTTTTTTCGTTCATCGGTTTTTTCTTTATTATTCCCATCATTATTATTAGTCTTGGGCCTGGGCTATTTTTTCTTACCTAAAATTTTAAATTTAAATATTAATCAAGATGTTTTTGTGTTTTTAGGAGGGTTTATTTTTACCGCGCATTTAACATTTATTTCAAGAGAGTTAAAAGGACATTCTTTTACTTCGTTTATTAATTATCTTTTTACTTTTAGTATTTTATTTATTTTAAATATAATTTTATTCGGATTATACTTAAGAAATAATTTTAGTTTAGATGTTGGTAAGATTGTATTGAAAGGGATGATGGATGGATCTGTTTTAATACAGAACATTTTTATACAAATTCTTCAGTAATTTATATAATAAATATTTGAATATAATTAGTTATAATATTTGAAATTAGATAGACCCCTCGGATATAAGAAAAAATCAATCCTATTCAGTATTTTGAAAATATGTTATAATTAGTGGTCAATACATATAAATGATATTTTTTTTAAAAAAAATTTAATTTTAAAATAACTCGGGAGGTAGCGCAGCCTGGCTAGCGCACTTGAATGGGGTTCAAGGGGTCGCGGGTTCAAATCCCGCCTTCCCGACCAAAAAAGATTGGAGAAAGTGAGGAGTACAAATAACATTTTTATAATAAAAAGGGTTGTTTGGTAAAAAATATTTCATTATTGTTTGTGTAATTTAAAATTAAAAAGGAGGGATATCAATGTATAACGGATCCGAAAAAAGAAAACATGAAAGATTAGATGTTAACTTTGTTATTAGTTACCGTATACAAGCCCTCCCTAATGGTTACGATTTAAGTCAAACTAAAAATGTTAGTCAAGGCGGAATGTTGTTTACTACAAATAAATTATTTGATAAAGGAATATGTTTGGCCATCACGATAAGGTTCCCTTTTGTTCCTCAGAAGATTGAAGTATTAGGAATAGTGATTGATTCTAAAGAAAAGGTAAGAGATCTCATTTATGAGACAAGAATTAAATTTTTAGATATAGATGAAAAGTTTTTTGTAGATTTAGGAGAATTCATTAAGGAGAGATTGATTAATGATTAAAAAAATCGGACTTATTGGATTAGGAACAGTAGGTGAAGCTGTTTTAATGTCACTTAAAAAATATTCCTCTTTAATTCTTCAAAAGTCTTCGGTTAATATTGAAATCAAAACAATATGTGATGCTAATAAAGATAAAAGAAAATTAGCCAAAAATTTATCAGCAGCTTTTACTACGAATCCAAAAGATTTAATAAATGATCCTGAAATAGATATTGTGGTGGAATTGATTGGAGGAATAGAACCCGCAAAATCTATTATAATTGAGTCTTTGAAAAATGGAAAAAGTATAGTTACTGCCAATAAAGCACTTTTATCCGATAGTGGTAAACAGATTTTTAATTTAGCAAAAAAATATAATAAAAGTGTAGGTTTTGAAGCTTCAGTTTGCGGTGCGATTCCAATAATAAAAACAATATCGGAAGGATTAGTGACTTGTGATGTTAAAAAGATATACGGTATTCTCAACGGCACCACTAATTATGTGTTGTTTAAAATGTTAAAAGAAAATATAGATTTTAATATTGCATTAAAGGAGGCTCAGGATAAAGGCCTTGCAGAAAAAAATCCTTTTTTGGATATAGAAGGAAAAGATACTCATCATAAATTATGTATTTTAAGTTATCTTTGTTATGGAGTTTGGCCGTCATCTAAAAGTGTTTATACCGAGGGTATTTCAAAAATTACTTTACTTGATATCCTTTATGCGGAAGAGTTAAATTATAGGATTAAGCTTTTAGCAATAGCAAAAAAAGAAAAGGATTCTCTGGAATTAAGGGTGCACCCAACGTTAATACCTATAGAACATCCGTTATCTCAAGTTTCGTTAGCTTATAACGCGGTTTACTTAGATACTCAGCCGGCCGGTGAACTTTTATTTTATGGAGAAGGTGCCGGAGGTACACCGACCTCTTCTTCTGTTATTTCGGATATTGTTGGAATAGCTTCAGGTAATTATGGGTCGATAAGGGGTGAATCTAAGATTAAAATTAAAAACATTAAAGATGTTGTAGGCAGATATTATATCAGGTGTATGGCACAAGATAGACCGGGTGTATTAGCCGAAGTATCTAAAATCTTGGCATCATTAAATATTAGTGTCGCTTCAGTAACCCAAAAAGAAAAGAAAGAGAATAAACTTGTACCTATTATTATGATTACACATAAAGCTGTTGAGGATAATATAAGAAAAGCAATTACTAGAATTAATCGGCTTAGTATGATCAAAACCCCTTCACAAATAATTAGAATAGAGGATTTATAATATCTTACCTTAAACAAATAATTTATTAGTTAATTTATAAAGGAGTAAATATGATGCAAAGTGGACAGATAAAACACAACAATACAGGACGAATTGGAATTATTAATAGATATGCCAAATATTTGCCGGTTACTAAAAAAACTCCAGTAATCACACTTTGCGAAGGAAATACTCCTTTAATATTCGCATCAAAAATTTCCAATACTTTAGGTGTGAATTTTAAAGTTTATCTTAAATATGAGGGGCTTAATCCTACAGGTTCTTTTAAAGATAGAGGAATGACTCTTGCAATTTCAAAAGCTAAAGAAGAGGGTATGAGTGCTGTTATTTGTGCTTCGACAGGAAATACTTCAGCTTCAGCAGCAGCTTACGCGGCAAGAGCTAATATGAAATGCGTTGTTGTTATCCCTGAAGGCGCTATTGCTTTAGGTAAGTTAGCACAAGCACTTATACATAATGCGACAGTAATAGCAATAAAAGGTAATTTTGATGATGCCCTTGCCATTGTTAGGGAAATTTCTGATAATTATCCGGTTAGGTTAGTAAATTCAATAAATCCCAATCGTATAGAAGGACAAAAAACAGCTTCTTTTGAAATTTGTGATTCTTTGAACGGGGCTCCGGATTTTCATTGTTTACCCGTCGGTAATGCCGGGAATATAACAGCGTATTGGAAAGGGTATAAAGAGTATTATTCATATAAGAAAATAGAATCATTACCTGTTATGCTGGGATTTCAAGCAAAAGGCAGCGCACCTATAATCAAAGGTAAGCCTATAAAAAATCCTAAAACAATAGCGACAGCCATAAAAATTGGTAATCCTGCTAGTTGGCAGCAGGCTATTGATGCCAGGAGTGAATCTAAAGGGTTGATAGAAGCAGTTAGCGATAATCAAATTTTGCAAGCGTATAAAATTTTAGCTAAAGAAGAGGGAGTTTTTGTTGAACCGGCATCAGCAGCTTCTGTTGCGGGATTGTTTATGTTAAATAAAACAGGTTATTTTGATAAATACAAGACTAAAACTAAAGAGATAAGAATAGTCTGTACTCTTACAGGACATGGATTGAAGGATCCAGAGATTGCTATAAAGAATATAAAAACACCTAAAGTAGTTGAATCAAAAATGCAAACAATTTTAAAAGCCGCCGGGATTAAATAAAAATGAAAACTTTTTATGATAAAATCACAGAAAAATTAGAAAAAATTTTAGAAAAAAATTATGATACAACCTTAGACCACCCTTTATGGGATATACCGCCTAACTTGGAATTAGGTGATTTTTCATGTATGGCAGCTTTAAAATTAGCATCTAAATTAAAAAAGAATCCTATTGAAATCGCGGAAGAAATAAAAAATTTATTAACACCGGATATTGCAAATGATATTCAAAAAATAGATATTTTAAAACCAGGATTTATTAACGTATTTATTTCACAAGAATACCTTTCGAATTCATTAAAAAGTATTCTTGCTGAGAAAGAAAATTTTTTTCGAGGACAAAAAAAAAGGAAAATACTTATAGAATTTCTTAGTGCTAATCCTACAGGGCCGCTCTCAATAGCTCATGGCCGTCAGGCAGTAGTTGGTGATGTAATTGCCAACATTTTAGATTTTTTAGGCAATGAAACCCATAGAGAATACTATTTAAACGATGAAGGAAGACAGATAAACATTTTGATAGCTTCAGTTCAATCTAGAGTTAAAGAAATCAAGGGCGAAGACTTTAGTTTTCCAGAGGATGGATACAAAGGAGAATATGTAAAAGATATTGCCAAAGAATACATAAAAAGCGAAACCTCTGATATCCGCGAATTTGTACTTACCCATGTTATATCTTTAATTAAAAAAGATTTAGACAC
>JAUVUO010000152.1 GCA_030601015.1 Candidatus Omnitrophota bacterium
ACACAGTTCTGCCAAAAGATTAGCTATATAGTTAAAAAGAGACTGAAGTTTGAATACTGCCGGCTTCTTTTGCTTGCTCAACCCCGAAACCGGCCCGGCGCGAAAAAATAAGTATAATACTTCCCGCTAAGACAGTTATAGACGAATAAGCCAAAAACTTAGCGCTTACCACCGAAAATAGCACCGCATAAGTAGACAAAAAAATGTAGGGGCCTAATAAGAAAAGCGCGCTAACAAAGAGCAATCTAATATTTTTTTGCTTTAAAAAATAAAGGGCTCTTTCCAGGTTAGAAAGCGCAAGAGTCAGGCTGAAAACAACTAAAACAAAGAAATACTGAGCTATCTTTGACAATTGAACAGAACTTCCCAAATCCCCCGTTACAACAAACGGCTTTATCCACCAAACAAAAAAGAAGCCTAAGCACAAAAGACCAAAAACCGGCGATAAAATTGCTTTGTTAAGTGAGAACGGCTTAGAAGGTAGGAAAGACGCGCTTGCCGCCAGCCAAAACAAAACCGTCAAAAATAACCCTAAGCTTAATACCTTGTCCTCCAGCACAAAGTTAAAAATTAGAGACAGCTTACCCATCTCCAAAATCAAAAGCCCGATAATCGACAGCCCTATTAAAAAATTACCAATATGTTTTTCCCTAAAAATAAAAAAAGCAGAAGCCCCCAACAAAAAAACATTAATACCAATAATCACCGAAAAAATAGTTAAATTAAACATACAAGTTACAAGTCACATGCCACAAAGTCACAAGTCGCATACCACCATAATTGCGAGGAGCAAATTTCTCCTCCCCGTTATTGCGAGGAGCGTAAGCGACGAAGCAATCTCTAAGCATCATCTCTCTTTTCTCCCTCTCCTCTTCTTCTCTTACTCAATACGCGATACGCACGACGCAATACGAAACACGCAATACGGCTTAAATCCAGTACCTACCCCCTAACCCTATGCGCCTTCTCCCATCTCACACTCTGCTTTCCCATTAAAAAATTCAAAAACCCTTTTAATGCCGCGAAATTCAACATACAAAAAACATAAGGAATAGAAAATAACTTGCTTTTAAATGAAACCCTTTCCATAATCCAGCCTGATAAAGCTAGTAGATAAAAAATAATCTGAGCAACCATAAATAAATTATAAGGATAAACATTTACCAAATATATATTTGTGCCAAATGCAAAAATTAAAAACAGAAAAGAGAAAGCTCGTAAAAACTTGTGTGAAAAAAATTGTATTGCCACTTTACTCTTAAATGGATTAAATAACTCTTTGCAATATACAAACAACTGAAAATTCCCCGCTAAAGTCCTTACCTTACGTGTAAACTCTTCTCTTGAAGTAGAAGCAACACTATCATAAGCAATAGCCCTTGAATCAAAAACAGCTCTATACCCCTGCTCAACCACCTTCAACGGAATAAATACATCATCTAAAATTGTATCTTCCGACGGTATAACAAATAAACTTTTCCTTATCGCATAAATTGCCCCGGTTGCCCCAATCATTGAATAAATAGAACTTTCTGTCTTACGCATAAACTTCTCATATTTCCAGTAAAAATTAACTCCTTTTGCCACCCCGCTTTTTTCATCCCCCCTAAAAACTAATTCACCGCTAACACAGCCAACTTTCTCATCATTAAAATTAGCTGTCAATTCTTTTAAAGCATTTTTCTCAAACTCCTGCCGAATATCAGAAAAAACAATTATCTCTCCGGCTGCTTCAGAAACAATCCCATTCAGCAAATTAACCTTCCCCACATGCTCCTTGGAAACAACTACTTTTATATTCTCTCCCCGATACCCTACCCCCGATACCCGATACCCTCCTAGCATTTCATTGGTCCTATCACTTGAGGCATCTGAACCAATAATAATCTCTAAATTTTCTTTAGGATAATTCAGTTCTAAAATATTTTTGATTTTTTCTTCAATATGTTTTTCCTCATTATGAGCGACTACGACAAAACTTAGTTTGGGCGTAATATATTCTTTATTAACCGGATTTTTAAAAAACTTATTCACGACCCATAACAAAATTGGATAACCAAAATAAATATAAATTAGAATTAAATTTGATGTCCAAAACACTATTTTCATTTTACATTACCGCCTGGGTATCTTTTATGGTGCTTTTCCAAATATTAAAGTCAAAAAGAGATAATGTTCTGCCTAAAGCATAAACAAAAAATAATAAAGGTAAGACAAAAATATAGGAATATTTGCGCGAGTGCATAACACTTTTAACACTTACGAGTAATAATAACCCGGCGAATGCTGGAGCTGATATAAAAAATAACCGGTTGTCTCCATAAAAATACCAAATAACAGCGGAAACAATACTATTAATAAAAAGTAGAGTCACTGCTAATGAAAAGAAAACAATTTTATTTAATTTTATTTTTGGAAACTTGTCCAAAAGTATCTGTAATCCACCCTTGCCATGCCATATTTGTTTTTGAAAAAATTCTCGTACAGTTTTTGGGTTTCCTAAATGAATAACTGCAATCTTTTTGTCAGATATAATTTTACTACCGGTACGGCGGATTCGTCTGCAAATATCAACATCCTCACCTGTTATCAATGTTTCATTAAAGCCGCCTACCCTGTTAAACACTTCTTTTAAAACAATAAAATTTCCGCTCGGCAGCCAATCGATTTGTCCATCTATTCTTCTATTGCGCATATGTACATCCCAAGCTTCTTCTACATAAGTAGGATGAAGAGGCAACTCATACCAACTCCCAACTGCACCAACATGCTCTCTTTCAAGTAAACTCACTGCTTCTTTTAACCAACCTTTATTTGCTATGCAATCCGCATCTATAAAAGCTAAAATATTGCCTTTTGAACGGGCCGCACCTAAGTTCCTTAATGTTGAAATTGTGCAGCCTTTTGCTGTTAAAATTGTAACATCATACCCTTGTGCAATTTCAACAGTCCTGTCAGAAGAACCGTTATCCATCACTATTATCTCAAAGTTCTTCTTGGGAAAATCTAAATTAACAAGCGAATCCAAACACTCTTTTATGTAACTTTCCGCATTAAAGGCAGGGATTATAATAGTTATAAAAAAATTCATTTTCTTTTCCAAGTATATTTCACTAATTTTTTAGTTTTTCTAATTTTTTTCATTCGTTTCTTTCTGTTTAATGCCTAATATCTCCCGATACAAATCTTCCATTTTTGTAACTCTTTGCTCAACAGTAAACCTCTCTTTAATTAATTTATGGCCATTGCGAGCCATTTGTTGGGCTTCCGTTTGGTTCATTAAACAAAATGAAATTCCCTCAAATAGCCCGTTAATATTTGCTGATTCAGTAAGCCAACCGGTTTCTTTGTGACGAACTAATTCACCGACTCCGCCTACATTCGTAGCCACTACCGGTTTACGAAAAGCAAGAGCCTCTAAGATTACATTGGGCAAACCTTCTGTTAGAGAAGGCAGCACGAAAACATTAAAAGCTGAAAAGAATAATTCAATATCCTTACGATACCCTGTGAAAATAACTTTATCTTGAATCCGCAATTCCTTTGACATCTTTACTAAATTTTCCCTTTCTGATCCCTCGCCGACAATAATGAATTTTACATTCGGATACTGCCTTACTACTTCCTTAGCTGTCTTTAATAAATACTTGTACCCTTTTTCTTTGCTCAATCTTCCTATTGTTCCAACGATTTTTTCACTCGCGTCTATATTAAATTCAGTTTTTACTTTTTCTCCATCTGTATTGTAAGAATACTTATCCAAATCAATAGCATTATGAATTGTAATTATTTTACTTTCAGAAATACCCATTTTTAATAGTTTGCTCTTTAATGACTCTGTAACTATGATAATTCTGTCAAAAAATCTCAAAATAAATTTATCTAAAATTTCATATATCTTTACTCTAAAAGTATGCCCTGTCCAGCCATGTACCATTGCTACTTTTTTTATACCTGTAACTTTAGCCGCAAAAAATCCAATAATATCTTCTTTATATCCATGCGTGCATAATATCTTTATGTTATTTGCCTTTAATAATGTAATTAACTTTTGGATGTCATTAAAAATACCTTTATTTTCACCATTCAAAATCAATGTTTTTATCCCTTCTTTGTTGGCTTGTTTTATAAATTCAGTTTGGGAATTATTCCTATTCTTAAAACAACTGATATAATTATCAAAATACTTATCATTCAGCCCCTTTGTCAAGCTCAGGATAACAGCTTCAGCCCCAAAATAACCGCCGCTGCTTCGTAAGTGAAGAACATTAATTTTATTTAGCTTTTCGTTACCCATTTAGTTCCCTAAGGTTTTTTCAATCATATCTA
>JAUVUO010000171.1 GCA_030601015.1 Candidatus Omnitrophota bacterium
TGAGGGAGAAGGATAGAGAGTTTGGCGGATTGATAAGATAAAAGGCCGGGTAGATAAATATAAAAATATCTTAGAGACAGATCGAGGCCTGTCCGGGACAGAAACAATATTAAATTGTCAAAAATATAAAGCCGATAAGCTAAGGATACAACACCAACTACTGCAAGAGAAATTATAAATAACCTAAACAATTTATCGAACACACTTAAAAATATGGTTATAAATTAATAACCAAAGATACAAATGTTTTATTGAAATGATGAAAATATGATTTATAATTATAATATGATTTATATTTATAAATAGAAGAATTTAATTAATTACTTCTAATAAAATAACAAATGGGAGGATAAAAAATGCCGAAAATTTATTATGCTTTAGGGTTGCATATGCATCAGCCGCCTCTTAATCTTGATGTTTTGATAGAAACTAATCAATTGGAAGCTAAACAAATAATACTTTCCTATGAAAGAGCTGTTAGATACGCGTATATGTATGAAGATGTTGCCTTTTTGCATATAGGATTTTCAGGAATTCTCCTTAACCAATTACAAAATCCTAAAATAATTGATAAATACAAAAAATTTGTTGATATCCCGAAAATGATTGAAATGTACCGTTGCTCTAAAAATATAGAGATTCTAGGTATGGGTTTTTATCATCCTATTTTTCCTCTTATCCCTAATTATGATTGGAGTGAACAATTAAAATTAGGGGTAGAAATTGTTGAAAAGACTTTTGGGCGGCGGCCGAAAGGATTTTTGCCTTCGGAAATGGCTTTTTCTATGGAGATGATACCGGCATTAAAAAGTGCGGGTTATGAGTATGTTGTTATCGACGATGTTCATATTAACCCGGTTTATTTTGATGAAAAGCCTGATTGTTTTAAACCTTATTTAGCTAGATACAAAGGTGTAGGCATTTCGGTTATCCCAAGAAATTGTGATATATCACAGAAGCAAGCCCAAGGAATGGATGAAAAATGGTTTTTAAATGAGGTGGAGAAAAAGATTCGGGAATATCCCGGTTCAGAGTCACAACGTCTTATTACCACTTGGTCTGATGGCGAAAATGGATATTATTTCAGACAGCCAAATGAAAAAGAAGGATTTTATGGCCGTTTTTTTGTGCCATTATTAGATAAGATAAAGGATAAAAAGAAATCTATAAAAATGATAAGCCTATCAGATTTTATTAATAAACATCCTGCAAATGAAGAAACCATTATTCAAACAGGAACAGGGAACATTTCGCAAGATAAAGGATATGACTTTTCTAGGTGGAATGGCTCTCAACAGCAAAGGGATTCAATAAAAAAACTATATAAAATCAGCCGTAAATATAGAGGAGTGGAATTAAATATAGACCAATTTGACAAAGAAAGTAAGGAACAGATAAGACGAGCCCGAAAATATATTTTAAACGCGGAAACAAGTTGTTATTTGTTTTGGGGTGACGCATGGCTTACTAAAATGAATAACATCCTTGATAAAGCAGATATGCTGCTGCAGAATTTAGGGTAATAGATTACTAACTAAATAAAAAATTTGTATGAATAATTTTAAAAATATTGCAATTTTTGATATAAAAAGATTAGCAGATTTTTTTAAGAAAATTATCGGAGTCGATGAAATTTCTTGTATTGAATCGCCAATCCGTCCTACAAAAAAGGCTATAGATTAATTATTAAATGAGGAGGAGAAAAGGAATAATTATAGGAACCATGAATATAGACATGAAATCACGCATATAAGTAAGAGTTTTTTTCTTGACAAAACTTATTATTTATGTGGAAATAAGAAAAAAGTATTTAATAGAACGGCAAGAATTTAATGATTTGTTAATTTTGTTCAATTCAAATAATTATAGCGGAAACAAAAATGAAAGAATTTTTAATAGGGCTGGTTTTTTTAACAGCGGTTTTAATTTTTGCCGGTATCGGCTTTTTATTATTTCCTTTACTTTTGGTTTTGGCGGTTTTTTTGCGGATAGCCATAATATGTGCTTTAGTCATCTTTGCTATTTGGGTTTTAGGTAAATTGATAGTTGTAGTTTGGGAAAAAATAAATAAATAAATGATACCATCGGGAGGTTCAGGATTTTTTTTAAATTGATTTATTAATTTTAGGAGGGTATAATTAAAATATTATGAAAAAAATTATATTTGCAATTTTAATCGGATTATTAATGTCAAATAGTTATGGAAAGGAGAATCTTATGGAAGAGGAAAATGTTTTTTTAGAAACAACAAAGGGAACAATAGAAATTAAGTTATTGCCCGAAGCAGCGCCGAAAACTTGCGAGAATTTCGTTGGCCTTATTAAAAAAGGATATTATGACGGAATTATATTTCATCGAGTAATAAAAGACTTTATGATACAATGCGGTGATCCTACAGGCACAGGCAGAGGCGGCAGCTCTATTTGGGGCAGTCCATTTGAGGATGAAGTTACTCCAAATTTAAAGTTTGATGAACCTGGCATATTGGCTATGGCTAATTCCGGGCCGAATACAAACGGAAGTCAGTTTTTTATTACGACAATATCCACACCTTGGCTTAACATGAAACATACCATTTTTGGAAAAGTTGTATCCGGATATGATGTAGTTCAGGATATAGAAAATACTCCAATAACTTCAGGTTCTATACCTCAAAATGAAATAACGATTATCAGGGCTTATTTAAAATAAATTGGTAAGCTTATTCTTATTAAGTATTTGGGCGCTGTTTCAAAGTATCCTTTTGTCATTGTCCGGCTTGACCGGACAATTCAGAACCATTGAGTTTATTGGCTTTCTGGATTCGCGCTTCCGCGGGAATGAAACTTTTAGCATATTTTGCAACAGCGCCGTTTGAGGTAAAGATGATTTATCGAATTTTTAAAAAACGCTGAATAATTTTTTGTTTTTTGCGGCAAAATATTTTAGATATAAAGAATTGCAATGGCTAAAAAAATTTTTCTCATTTTTAATTTCGTATTTATATCTAGCACTTTATTGGTGAGTAATGTAAATACTGCTAACATAAGGAAGTCATTCAATGAAGGGGTAAAAGCTGCCCGGTCAGGTAAAATCGACTTTGCTTACATGCATTTTTCTGAGTTTTTACGAAATAATCCCGAATCCGAATTAGCTCAGGAAGCTTTATTTGCTATAGGCGAATATCATTTTTTTTCAGGCTCATACAATTACGCATATAGTTCATTTGATGATTTACTTGGGTATCCCCGCAACGATTTGATGAAATTATTTGCCCTTGCCTACCAATTTGAGATTGCCAAAAAAGATAACATAAAAAAAAAGCTGAAAGAAATTGAAAAAGAAATAGGTACTTTCCAGAAGGTCACTTTTTTGTTTCGGGATTTTAAAGAACACGCTTACAATTCACCTTTGAATAAACAGTACAAGGCCAAACATTTTATTGATAAAATTGAATTTTATATAGATGGAAAATTTTTTACAGAAGTCCCATACTAAAAAAATATTAATTATTGTCAGTATAACGGCTTGCGCTATTTTTTTTGCAGCCCTACTCGGAAATAAGTTACTTAACCAATCTAAAAATAAAATAGAAAACGGCATCGAGAAATTTTTAGGCCAACCGGCAACAATCGAAGACTTACATTTTTACTTTCCAAATATTATTGTCTTAAAAAATGTTACCATACAAAACCCTTCATATTCAGAATATAAGAAAATTTTTTTTACTGAAAAAATAAAACTACATTTTTCATTAGGCAGGTTATTAGTAAAAAGGCGTTTTGTAATTAAGGATGTTTTTCTGTATAAACTTGAAGGAAATTATTCAGATTTTACATTTTTTCTAACCAAAATTGTTTCCA